>JACPZY010000009.1 GCA_016195215.1 Actinomycetota bacterium
CTCACTGAAGCGGCATTCCAAACGATTTGTGCATCAATCTGGTGGTAAGCATGGGCGAGCTGGGTGCGCATCCCAACAATTTCTTTCCATTTAACATCTGGATATTGGGCTTTGTATTCCGCCGACAAATGAGTGCAATATTCACCGATATTGTGTAGCGCTCTTTCGATCGCCCACTGGCATTCGAATTCATTTAGGAAATTCTCTTTGCCTTTTGCAACCAACGTTTTTAGTTTAGCGGCTGTTTCTATGAGATCCTCTAAACGCTGATCATCGGAGCGGGTCACAAAGCTAGGGCTTCTTCCCGAATATGGCTATCTCTTGGTTTAAGACCGCCGCTGGAAATAACATCAACTGGCGCATTTAAGAATTCTTGTAGCGAATCATGTAATCCTGCTAGATCTGTTAATGATGCATCTGGAGTAAAAGTAACAAGAAAATCAATATCACTTTCTGGGCCATCTTCACCGCGTGCAACAGAACCAAAGACCGAGATTTTTAAAGCTTTATGGCGAGCCGCAATAACTTTAATAGCATCGCTATTAGCGTGCAAAAAATCTAGGCGCGAACTCATGAATTAAGGATACAGGTATTAATAAATTGCGGAGAAATTCTTGGGAGATCTCCCAAGAATTGGCTTCTGGAGCCGCCTCGAAAGAACATCTCGGGGTTTTGGTATTCAATCTAGCGCCTCTTGCGCTGACAACGCGGGCAAAAATGCGAAGAACGCTGACCCAGAACAATTCGCCTAATCGGCGTACCGCAACGAGGACAGGGGCGATCAGTCTGCCCATAAGCGGCAAGGGATTGCTCAAAGAAACCGCTCGCACCATCGACGTTGATGTAGAGATCATCAAAGGAGGTGCCGCCCTGCAAGATCGCCTCGCCCATTACTTCAATCGCGCAATCAATTACTATCTCGATTTTCTTCAATGACATCTCATTGGTGCGCACTTCGGGGTGGACCTTTGCCCACCAGAGCGCCTCATCGGCGTAGATATTGCCAACCCCACTCATGATCTCCTGGCTAAGGAGCGCCGTCTTAATTTTCACATTTCGCCTCGCGTATTTTCTAATTGCCATGGCCTTGTCGAATCCTGGGTCAAAGGGATCTCTGGCAATGTGCGCGACCGAAGATGGGATTCCATCTGCGAGTTCTTCGATAGAGAGCCAGCCAAAAGTTCGCTGATCATTAAAGACCAGTTCCTTTTCCCGTACGCCTTTAGAGATTTTAAATAACGCTCGAACGTGCCTTGCCACTGGTCGCTCCCTTTGCTGAATGAGAAATTGACCACTCATTCCAAGGTGTGCGACCAACACCTCTGGTCGATCCAGCTCAAACCATAGAAATTTGCCACGGCGATTCACACCAGTAATTCGGGCGCCTTCAATCGCCGAGATGGGCGAGAGAGAAGAGCTCTTGCGCACTCTTGGATGTAGCTCTTGAACTTCATCAAAGTGGTAACCGCTAACCAGGTGTGCAAGTCCCCGTCGGACAGTTTCAACCTCCGGCAGCTCAGGCACAGAACAACCTTACTGTTAGCAGTTTTCGTTTTCCACTCTGTAGTTATACCAAGAGAGAGCCTCTTCTCGGATAGTTACCCTTAGTTAACCTACTGGCCAGACGAAGGCAAGGAAATCACTCCAAAGATTGTAAAATATATTTAGTGCATATAGTTGGATTATCAGTTGAAGAAGCATTGGAGCTACTTAAATGATGACTGTTAAAGTTGAAATTGCCAGCGACTGAGGTTCCCCAATGGAAGTAGACACGTAATTACGCAGCCTGGTTGGCAGCGGCTAGTGCTCTCTCATAGTTAATCGGAGAGATCTGTCCGATTTTAGAATATCTTCTTGTGGTGTTGTAGCGGTGCATGAACTCATTGATGCCAGCAATTAATTCATCCAAGGTGGTAAATGTGTGCCGGTAGTAATACTCGTGCTTGAAGATGGACCAGAACGACTCAGCGCTAGCGTGGTCATAACACGAACCAGTAGCCCCCATAGAGCGAATCAGCCCTAGTTCGTTGCACGCTTTAACGACTGCACCGGATGTGAATTGGGAGCCGCGGTCGGTATGAAATATTGTTCCCGTGCAGTCATATTTTCTAGTGAAGGCTGCTTGGCGTAGTGCCTCAACAACTAAGTCTGCCCTCATGTGATCGGCTGCGGCATATCCCAGCACTCTCCCCGAGTGTTCATCCCTGATGGCGCATAAGAAGGCTGCTTGTGATCCGTGTGCGAGGTAGGTGATATCCGAAGTCCATACTGCGTTCAGATTTCCCTGGTCGAACTTTCGGTTCACCAGATCTGGTGGAAACACGGCCTCATGATCGGCGATAGTAGTTCGAACTTTGAATGTGCGCGGACTAATTCCTGCCAGGCCCATGGAGGCCATGTGTGCGGCAACAGTATTCACGCTCACCGCTGTGCCGGCCTCGCGCAGATCGGCGGTGATGCGCGGGGAGCCGTAGGTGCCATGTGATTGCCTGTGATGGCTGATGATCTTGACTTGCAACTCTGCTCGGCGTTGTTGAGTGGCCGTTAGATCAGGTCGATTCCGCCCTTGGCTCCACTTATAGAACCCAGAGCGCGATACCTCTAACGGCCTGGCCATACGGACGATCTCAAAGGTGGCGCACTGCGCTTCCATCAACGCAAACCGTTCTGCTTTGGTGGAGTCGATGCGAAGTACGCCGCGGCTTTTCCCAGAAAAGCCAAGTCTTTCTCTAACTCTGTGACTTGTTTGCGCAAGTGCAACAACTCAACGCGCTCCGCCCCGCTCAATGCCTCCACATCACCTCCTTTCGCTGCCTCAATACGTCGGCGCTCTGCCCTGACCCAATTGCCTAACGTAACCTCAACCAATCCGAGCTCGTTGGCAACTTCACTAACGGTGCGCCCGGAATCAATGACCCGATGGGCAGCCTCAACCTTGTATTCGGTGGTGAACTTTCGCCGTGATACAGACATAGTGACATCCTTTCAGCAAACCCTTCCGGGCTGCTCGTTTTGATGTCTACTTTCTCTGGGGAACCTCAGTTGTAGGAAAAACTCGTCAACAACCTTTTTGGATGACTTTGGCTGCGTCGTAGTTCAATTTTCAGCGCAAAAGGTTCTACTCTGAAGGCTAACGCTCCACCTTCAGTTCAGTAAACTTGGCAGGAAAGTCTCCAGCAGGCCACCACGATTAAAAAGAGCAATGGGGAGAAAAAGATGGCAAGCAAATATCCTTATATTTCGGGAAGCGGGAACTTGGTTCAGGCGATGGGTCATTTTCGGAACTCATTTCCGGCGGAGGTTACCGCCGCGACTTTGAAAAAACTCGGCATAGCGTCAAACAACGAGACTTACGTGATAAATACTCTTCGATTCATCAATGTTCTTGATGAGAAAGGTAAAAAGACATCCAAAGCAGATGCCGTGTTTACAAAACACGAGGATGAGGAGTTCCAGCAGGGACTAGCAGCATTGGTCAAAGATGCTTACGCGGATCTTTTTTCCCTTCATAGTGAGGCGGCATGGGAGCTTCCAACTGATAAATTGATTTCCTACTTTCGAAGTTCCGACAAGACCAGCGCAGTCATCGGACATCGACAAGCAAGTGTGTTTCAGGCGCTTGCAGGACTTTGCGGTCTCAGAGAATCGCTAGTTCAGAAGTCAACATCGACCGCTCGCCGCTCAGAGAAAAAATCGACGGCGAAGAAGTTAGAGAAAGAAAAAAGGTCAGACGCCAGAGTTCAACCACCTGTGTCAGATATTAATCGGAAGAACGGCAAGGATATGGGCCTCACAGTGCGAATTGAGATAAATCTCCCAGCCGTAGCCGATCAAGACACTTACGATC
>JACPZY010000195.1 GCA_016195215.1 Actinomycetota bacterium
CTTGACCGCAGGACCTTTACGTGGCATTAGGAAGCCTTCTTCTCTCTCTTGGTGCCGTAACGGCTACGTGATTGCTTACGGTTTTTGACACCTTGGGTATCGAGTGAACCGCGAATTATCTTGTAACGAACGCCAGGGAGGTCCTTCACACGACCACCACGAACGAGAACGATCGAGTGCTCCTGCAAGTTGTGACCTTCACCTGGGATATATGCCGTAACTTCCATACCACTGGTTAAGCGAACACGTGCGACTTTGCGAAGTGCAGAGTTTGGCTTCTTAGGTGTCGTCGTATACACGCGAGTGCAGACACCGCGACGCTGAGGACTTCCCTTGAGCGCAGGTGTGCTCGTCTTCGTGGTCTTTTCAGCACGACCGCGACGAACCAGCTGTTGAATTGTTGGCATCATTCTCCATTCGTGACGACGCAGAAAATCGCGCGACTTTTACGTCTTATGACACTGCCCTCATTACCGCTTATCTCCCGACCCACGCGGTCGGGTGTGTTGCCCGGTTCACGGAGCACCCTCTAAATTTAATTAGTCGGGCATCAGTAGAAAGCTCTAAAGAAGAGCAGGGTGGGAGCGTAACTCACCCAACCGCGGCAGGTCAAAACGAGGGTTGTACTCCTATTTTGGGCAAATCAACCGTTAAGACTCGCCGTAATAATATGGACTTGTTGGTGCTAGCCATACTCAAAATATGCCCGCCTGCGCCATAGTTTGGGCACCCAGCCAAGGACAGGATTGGCCAAGAAATGAAAAGAACCGACTTCTAAGAAAGGTCACACAATGTCCACGGCGATGACACCCAAGGGCGATTCCCTCATAAAGAGGTGGTACGGCCCCCTTTTCACCTCCAAAGTCTGGCTTCAGACATTCCACCTTCTCCTTGACCTTCCGATCGGAATCGCGGCCTTCACTATCTCCATCACCCTGCTTTCCCTAAGCGGCGGACTGGTTATCACCCTGATCGGGATCCCACTTTTGGGCGGAACCGTGATTCTAGGTCGCCAGATAGCCTCCTTTGAACGCAGTCGCTCCCAGATCTTCCTTGACGACAATCCCCCCGAACCTGAGAAGTTCAATCTCCAGGTCTCGCCTTGGGCGATGCTTAAGAACGCCCTCAAAGACATTCATGGTTGGAAGGGTCTGGTCTACGGGATCATCCTCATGCCTCTTGGAATCGTGAATTTCACCCTCATCGTGATTTTTTGGACGCTGGCGCTCTCCCTTCCACTTGTCGTTTTTACCTATTGGTTTGCCAGCAACGCTAATTCGGGAATTGTTTTTGGCTTCGCCTCTGGCCGTTGGGAGCTCGGCGCATTAGGGCATCCATCAGGTCGGGTGGCCTTCGGCATCGCACTCTCAACCACCGTGGCCGGATTCCTATTGCTGGCCTTGGTGCCAAGAATCGTGAACGGGCTTGCGTGGCTCGATCGAATCTTGATCCGAGCACTCTGCTCCCCAAATGTTAAAGAATTCCTCAATCAACGAGTAAATGCACTTGAAGAAAGTCGAACCGCATCTGTTGAAGGTGCCGCAACTGAATTAAGACGAATCGAGCGCGATCTTCATGACGGTGCACAACAACATCTCGTAAGTGTCGCTATGCAACTTGGTATGGCGAAAGAGCGTATGGGCGAGGAGACAGATCCCGCGCTCGCCGACCTCGTAACTTCCGCACACAAAGACGCAAAGCAAGCAATCGTTGAACTTCGCGATTTAGTACGCGGAATTCACCCAGCAGTACTAACTGACCGCGGCCTTGATGCGGCGGTCTCTGCGCTTGCAGCACGATTGCCAATTCCCGTTGAAGTGACTTTTGAATTGCAAAAGCAATTGCATTCCGTGGTCGAAGCCACTGCCTACTTTGTTATCAGCGAATCTCTTACCAATATTGCAAAACACAGTCAGGCAACTCAGGCCACCGTTCATCTAACCGAAGAAAACCACCGCGTTGTCATTGAGGTGACAGACAACGGAGTCGGCGGGGCACACAATGTTGTCGACGGTGGATTGAGCGGTTTGCGTGATCGGGTGCGTAGCATTGAGGGTGATATGACAATCTCGAGTCCGGTCAACGGTCCAACTAAAATCGTTGTTAATCTACCATGCGCGTAGTTATTGCCGAAGATTCGTTGCTTCTACGCGATGGGATCATTCGACTTCTCAATGATTCTGGCCACGAAGTTGTCGATTCACTAAGTAATGCAACCGGACTACAAGAGTCAGTCGCAAAGCACGCACCAGATCTAGTAATTCTCGATGTTCGCATGCCACCCACCCACACAGACGAAGGACTTCGCGCGGCGATCGCACTTCGGAAGGAAAGGGTGAATTTTCCAGTCCTAGTGCTTTCTCAATATGTTGAAGAGCGCTACGCAAGCGAATTAATTGCAGCCGGGACTTCTGGCCTTGGCTATCTTCTCAAGGAGCGAGTCGCGGACGTCCATGATTTCGTAGACGCGGCGCAGAGGGTTGCAGATGGCGAAACAGTCCTGGATGCCGAAGTAGTTTCGCAACTTGTGGCAAGAAGTCGTCGCAAACAACCACTCACGCTGCTCTCACCACGCGAGCATGAAGTGCTCGCCTTAATGGCGCAGGGGTTCACAAACACTGCAATTGCGCGGACTATGACAATCACCGAAGGAGCCGTGGAGAAACACACATCTTCAATTTTCATGAAACTCAGTCTGCAACCCGACGAAAATGAACACCGACGCGTCCTAGCGGTCTTAATGTTTCTTCAGGGTCCTTGAGCTACGCAGGGCTACTATTAACGAAATTGAACCAAGTAAATTACAAGGAATATCGGATAGTCTTCAGTATGACAAGTTTGGAACTTCAAGAATGGAACGCGTGGCGCTCTCGACGCCTAATCTCCGTAACTTCTCCTCAAGGCAATCTCGCGCTGATCGAGACTCGATGGCTCGATGAGGGCGAGGAAATATCCGATGAAGAAGCATTGATCGGTCAACCAGAGACTGTCACTGCTACCCACGAAGAGCGACGTGAATATGATGGAAAGGTCATCGCGAAGGGCATTCGATTGTGGGATGCGAATTCAGAGGGCATTCAATCCTTCGAAACTATTGATGTCTACCCTTTTGATCCCAAATGGATATTTGAAGCAACGTTCACGCCGCACGGTGAGGTTAGGCCTGTCCCATTTGAATATGTGCGGGAGACGCCGGGGCTGCGCAATCTTGCCGTGCCTGGCGAAATCAATGTGACAATTGCAGGCGTTGAATACGCACTTGATGCCTTCGATGATGACGGGACGCTCCTGCTTGCTTTTGGGGATCCAACAAACCGGACTGAGACCTATCCGGCGGGTAGATTCCTTTTCGTTCATCGTGACGACAATTCTGAGCGCGTAATCATCAATTTTAATCGAGCCTATGTTCCGCCATGTGGGTTCTCAATACACTACAACTGCCCCCTTCCGCCACCGCAGAATCGCATTCAAGTGCCGATACTCGCCGGTGAGAAGAATCCAATTTTTCGTAATAACTACGAAATTCATTAGTTCTTTAGTCCATCCACTTACCTTTTGAGCGGTTAAGAAGAAGAAGAGAATTAGATAACACCCACAGATCCTTGGTATGAAGACCTCACCAAAGTAAATCCTTACGACCCGATTTTGGCCAAAAAGGAATTGACCGAAAGTGATTGGATCTACCTCCACTCACAGATCGTGGTGGCTTCGACATCACTTTCTGGCTACCCAGTCAACGGTCTCAATTCACAGTTCTACGCGTTCAACATCACGAAGAACTAGTAGGGATTGCAACTCAATAGGCATGGCATAGGGAATTTGGGTAACCTTCTCTCATGGACGGCGACAAATTACTCCGTCGAATTCGTGAAAGTGTAATTGGCGACGACCAGATGATAGATGGTCCGTACGGTCCACGAAGAGTCACTTACGCGGATTACACAGCAAGCGGACGATCATTGATTTTTATTGAAGACTTCATCCACAATGAAGTGATGCCTCGGTATGCAAATACTCACACCGAAGCAAGCGGAACGGGTCTACAGACAACTCGATTGCGCGAAGACGCACGGGAAATCATTCGTAAATCAGTAGGCGCCACAGAGGATGACATCGTAATATTTGCCGGTTCGGGTGCCACAGGAGCGATCGATAAATTGATCGGCATTCTCAATATAAGAATCCCGGCCGATCTCGATTGGAAATGGAAGTTTTCCAAGCAGATTCCTAATGAGCAGAGGCCAGTTGTTTTCATTGGTCCATTCGAACACCACAGCAATGAGCTCTCCTGGAGAGAGACAATCTGTGATGTGGTCACTATTCACGAAGATTCTGATGGCCACGTGGATCTTCTCCATCTGGAATCAGAGCTCGCTAAGTATTCGAGTCGTTCCGTGAAAATTGGCTCATTCTCCGCAGCCAGCAATGTCACCGGGATAATCACGGACACAGACGCAGTGAGCAAGCTCCTTCATCAAAATGGTGCCCTTGCATTCTGGGACTTTGCTGCGGCAGCACCTTATGTGGAGATCAACATGCACCTGGGAGATCCTCTCCTGCGCAAGGATGCAATTTTCATTAGCCCACACAAATTCGTTGGTGGTCCAGGAACCCCTGGTGTCTTGGTAGTAAGCCATTCAGTCGCACACAATACGGTTCCTGTTGTTCCAGGAGGTGGAACAGTCGCCTATGTAAATGCCCATGAGCATCGCTATTTAGTTGACCCCTCGCATCGTGAAGAAGGGGGAACTCCCGCAATTATTGAGTCGATTCGCGCGGGTCTCGTCTTTCAACTTAAAGAAGCCGTGGGCATTCCAACTATCAAGGAATCCGAAGAGAAATTCCTGAAGCGAGCAATCCAGGCGTGGGGTGATGAGCCACTCATTGAATTGCTCGGAAACCTCGATGCGGAACGACTCTCCATCCTCTCCTTTATAGTGCGAGCGCCATCGGGAAAACTACTCCACCATAATTTTGTCGTCGCACTCCTCAATGATCTCTTTGGAATTCAATCCCGTGGTGGATGCTCATGTGCTGGTCCCTATGGTCATCGCCTGCTCGGCATTAACGAGAGCAAGGGCCATGAAATTGAGGAGGAAATCACCAGCGGATGCGAAGGAATAAAGCCAGGCTGGGTGCGAATAAACTTCAATTACTTCTTCTCCGATGTAGTGGTTGATTACCTCATCGCTGCAGTCCTGTTCGTAGCCAGGCAAGGTCATCTATTTCTGGTGGATTACAGTTTCGATCCCGATTCTGGAATTTGGCGCCATCGCCAAGGACCAAAGGAACCAGCATTACGCTTACGTGAAATTTCATACGCCCAAGATGGCGTGATGCACTATCCCATTCACAGTGATCGCGAACCCGAGAGTGCTCTTGCCGAATACCTCGTCAGCGCCCAGAAACTCGCACACATGCGTGAGACCCAACCTCCTCGTGTGCAAGCTGGGGTCCCTCCAACGATGAGCGAACACTTTGAAAGTCTCCGCTGGTTTGAACTCCCCATGGAATGTCTCGTCCAACAGAGAATGAATGAGGCAACCAGCGATTAAGTAAATCACTCAACGCTAGGCGGTACTTCCAAGTTTTTTGCAGCTGCTTGCAAAATCGCGCGACCAAAGCCTTCTCCACGATGATTCTCAGCCATGATGAGAAGCACGCTCACGTGAACCAGTATCAGGCGAGGGAATAAAGGGCCCAGTTAATGGAGTTACTCTGAGTACTAGCAAACTAAATCAAGCTCTTCGATTGGAGATTCCCCATGCGAGCCATTGCCCTTTCAGATACATCATCTGCTCCAAGAGTTCTAGATATTCCAACACCAGTTCCAGGCGCAGGTCAGGTATTAGTGCGTGTAGAGGCATCCTCACTTAACGGCTTCGATATTGCCGTCGCTGCGGGATACCTGCAAGGAATGATGGAACACCGCTACCCAGTAGTGCTCGGAAAAGATTTCGCTGGAGTGGTTGAAGCCAATGGAGAAGGTGCTAAGAAATATTCAATTGGTGATCGCGTATTTGGCGTCGTAATGGCTCCGTACCTCGGTGAAGGCGGATTCGGTGAGTACCTCATCGTTAGTGAACAATTTGGGATTGCTAAAGTGCCAGAAGAAGTGGATATTGCAATCGCAGGAGCACTTGGACTTGCTGGCGCAGCAGCTGTTGCTTCGATCGACGCTGTGAGCCCTCAAGCCGGACAGACAATTTTAATTATTGGTGCGACCGGTGGTGTCGGTGCAATTGCAACTCAGTACGCGGCCGCAACGGGTGCTCATGTAATCGCAACTGCGAAACCAGGTGTCGAGACGGATTTCGTAAGGAGCCAAGGTGCACAGATTGTCGTTGATCCAACAGGTGACCTAGTTGCGCAAGTAAAGGCAGTCAGCCCCAGTGGAGTAAATGCAATCTTGCACTTTGCTGGAGAGGCAACTGCACTTCCTGCTTTATTAATGGAGGGCGGAAAGATCGCATCAACTCTTGGATTTGGCCCGGATAAGCACCCAACAGCAATCGCAATCATGGCAAGTGCGGATGAGGCAACTCTCAATCGTCTCTCCGCTGATGTTGCCTCTAAGCAAATTCGAGTTCCAATTACCCATACATACGCACTAGCTGAGGTTCCTGAAGCAATCAAGGCATTCCCTACCGGCACGTTGGGAAAGCTGGCGGTAAAAATATAATTTGCCTTAGACTCACGTCGGTCCCAAGGATGGAGTGAAAAGTGCCAGGCGTAAATATTTCCCAGATCGAAGCGCAGCGGCGCTCGAATTACCTCTCTATCGATGGTTACGACGTCACCCTGAAAATTATTCCGGGCCAAGAGACCTTCTATTCAAAGTCCATGGTCCATTTCCTCTGCAGCGAGCCGGGGATCGACACATTCATCGACGCCCCTGCGCGACGGGTCATATCTGCAACGCTCAACGGAAACCCTCTTGATGTCTCGAACTTCGACGGCGAAAGTATTTTTCTAAATAACCTCGCCCAAGTGAACGACCTTGTCATCGAACTCGAATCGATCTTCTCGAAAAACGGCGAGGGCCTCCAGTACTCAGTTGATCCCTCTGACCAAGAGATCTACTTGTACTCCCAATGCGCACCAGCCCTCACACGGCATATCTATGCATGCTTTGACCAACCAGACTTGAAAGCCACCTTCACTCTCACCGCCACCGTTCCCAACCATTGGGAAGCTATTTCAAATAGCCCCGTTGACTCAAAATCGCCCGACGGTGCCGATTACACGACATGGAAATTCCTCCCAACCGCTCGCATCGCCACCTATGTCACCGCATTCATCGCCGGCCCGTATCACCACGTCCACGATGAGTACATCGGCGAGAAGAGAATTCCGCTTGGTATCTACTGCCGTAAATCTCTGGCTCCTCATCTAGATCACGAAAATATATTCACCATCACCAAACAAGGCTTCAAATACTTCGAGAAGGTATTCGGTCTTGCCTACCCATTTGATAAATACGACCAGATCGCCGTCGTTGATTACAACTGGGGTGCCATGGAGAACGTCGGCGCTGTGACATTTAAGGAAGAGCTCTTCGTCTATCGGAGCCGAGTCACCGAGCGCCTCTACAAATACCGAGCTAACACGATCCTGCATGAAATGTCACATATGTGGTTCGGCAACATGGTCACCATGCAATGGTGGAATGACGTCTGGCTCAACGAGTCTTTCGCCGAATGGGCCTCGTACACGGCAACTCAAGAGGCCACTGAATATAAGGACATTTGGACTGAATTCAATGCACGGAGAAAGACCTGGGCACTTCGCCAAGATCAAATGTCTTCAACTCATCCCATTGTTGTAGATGTAAAAGATATCGACACCGCCAATAACAATTTCGACGGCATTACATACGCCAAGGGCGCATCTGTTCTGATGCAGTTGGTGGCATACGTAGGACGAGATAACTTCATCCGGGGCCTGCAGAAATACTTCGCGAAGCACGCCTATAAGAACACCACTCTTGCCGATCTCCTCGTTGAGCTAGAGACCACGAGCGGGCGCGATCTACGGGCATGGTCTGCCACCTGGCTCCAAACTGCCGGAGTCAACACTTTGCGGCCCTCGCTAAAAGTTGTAGATGGCACATATTCCGCGGTGGGAATTATCCAAGAAGCACCGACAATGCCCGTCGATTCAATGGAACTTCGTCCTCATCGGCTTGCTATCGGACTCTACGACCTGCGCCATGGATCGCTCTTGAGTCGAAAATCCGTGGAACTGGATCTATCCGGTGCTCTCACTCATGTCCCAGAACTCATTGGCGAGAAGGAGGCAGACCTTGTTCTCATCAATGACAAGGACATGACCTACGCGAAAATCCGATTTGATGAAAATTCCATTTCGACTTTGAAAAAGCACATCGGAGATATCAGCGACTCGCTTGCCCGTGCGCTCTGTTTTAGCGCCACATGGGACATGCTCCGTGACGCGGAGATTTCTTCCACCGACTTCGTAGACATCGCCCTTGCTGGATTACCAGGCGAAACCGATATCACTGTTGTCACGCAGATCGCTGAGCAATTGGCAACCGCTGTCGACCAGTATGCGCACCCTTCGGTGCGGGATGCTCTCCGTTCGCGAGTAGCCAACGGACTTGAGTCATTGATGGATTCCGCAGAACCAGGAAGCGACCATCAGCTTCAATTTGCACGTTCTTTCGCAACCCTTGCAATCACGCCCGAGCAAAATCAAAGAATCACTTCGATCCTAAACGGAGAACTCAACGGACTCGCACTCGATGCTGATTTGCGATGGCACCTTATTTGCTCATTGGCCGAGCGTGGACTTGTCACCCGATCTCAATTGGACGAAGAACTCAAGAAAGACGCTTCCACCTTGGGCGAACTCAGTTATCTACATGCCATCGCAGCGCTTCCAACCGTGGAAGACAAAGCAAAGGCGTGGGCGCAGATTGCCAGCGAAGAAACCTCTAATGCCAACCGCGTCGCGCTAATCAATGGTTTCAACCGCCCACTAAATCGCGAACTCATTGAAAATTACGTTGACAA
>JACPZY010000196.1 GCA_016195215.1 Actinomycetota bacterium
CTCTCCCGGAGAGAAGGAGTTGGGTTATTGGCGTTTTACGCCCTATTTGTCGCATACGAATTAGTTGGGTAGTATAATGCGCTTCACATGCGACCTCCACGCTTTAGTGTCATCATCCCCACCCTCAACGAAGAGAAGTTTTTGCTCAATCTCCTCGCTTCGCTTGTGGATCAAACAGAAAAGCCTTTTGAGGTGATTGTCGTTGATGGGAAATCAAAAGATACGACGGTCGCGGTGGCCCAGTCTTTCAAAAAGAAACTGCCTATCCGGGTGATTGTGTGTGAGCGGGCGAGCCTGCCTATGCAAAGGAATCGCGGAGCCGCCCAAGCGCGGGGAGAGTGGCTCGTATTTGTGGATGCCGACAGCGTGCTCCTACCGTACTTTTTTGATCGCATCTCTACGTTTATCAAAGAGGAAAAACCGTCGTTATTCACGACATGGTTTCGGCCGGACAGTGAGGTATCAGGGGATGCGATGCTTACCTTACTCGCCAATATGACGGTCGAGGGATCATTGTTATTTCATCGTCCATTTGCGCCGGGGCCACTCACGATTATTTCCCGTCACGCGTATGAAGGTGTCGGCGGGTACGATGAAACGCATACGTATCATGAAGACATGGATTTTAGTTTACGAGCGTACGAACGGGGTTTCACGATGAGCGTTATGAAAGAATCGTTATGTGTTTGGTCGCTTCGTCGAATACGACATGAGGGGGCGCTTAAGCTCGTACAGCAATCTTTGCTATCATCTCTGCCGATTCTACTTTTGAAGAAGACATTCCGGTCTATGCCTGGGTATATCATGGGCGGACAACTCTACGACAAACAGAAAAAACCCATACATCGGTCAGTTCTTAAAAAGTACGAGTTGAAGCTTAAAAAGATGATGAAGGAAGTGTTTGGATAGTATGCATGTTATTGCTGATCTGCAATTGCATTCACGGTTTTCGCGGGCGGTGTCGCCTGCTATGACGATCCCCAATATTGCCCAGTGGGCAAGAAGTAAGGGGATAGGGTTGGTCGCAACCGGCGACTGGACGCACCCCATCTGGTTTCGGGAGATCGAGCGGGATTTGGAAGAGATGGGGAATGGACTGTTAAGACTTAAGACTCAGGACGTAGGACTTAAGAATCCTTTTTTCATGCTCGCTACTGAAGTTTCGAGCATTTACTCCCAGGGAGGGAAGGTCCGGAGGGTGCATACGCTCATATGGGTGCCGACCGTTGATTCTGCGAGAAAAATCTCGGCGGAGATGACCAAGCGGGGCTGTAATCTGATGAGCGATGGCCGGCCGATCGTGGGCTTATCGTGCATCCACATCGCCGAGCTCGTGTTGTCCATTGAACCCACAGCCCTCATCATCCCGGCACATGCATGGACACCGTGGTTTTCCGTGTATGGAAGTCTGGGCGGGTTTGACAGCCTTGATGAAGCGTTTGGGCCGTATGCTAAACACATCTACGCCGTTGAAACGGGTTTATCCAGTAACCCGGCGATGAACTGGCGGATTAAAGAACTGGATGATCGGGCCATCCTTTCGTTTTCCGACGCCCACTCCGGGCCCAAGTTGGGGAGGGAAGCTACGGTGTTTGATATTCCAGAACTATCATATGACCAAATATATGAAGCGATTCGGACACATACCCACATTGCTTACACCATCGAATTCTATCCCGAAGAAGGGAAGTACCACTGGAGCGGGCACAGGGCCTGCGGGATCCGCTGGGGGCCGGAGGAAATCAGAACCAAGGGCACGACCTGTCCGGTATGCGGAAAGCCTCTCACACAGGGAGTAGAACAGCGCGTCAGCCAGCTTGCCTCGCGCAGTGAGGCGGATCTCAAAATTGAATCAGGAATTATGAATTATGAATCAGGGGGGAAGAAAACAAAAATATTCATGACGCGAAGTCGCTTTTTTCCCAATCGGCCGCCATTTGTGATGCTCGTTCCCCTGCAGGAAATCATCAGTGAGTGCATCGGCTCGCCGGTGGGAAGCCCCAAAGTGCAGGGACCGTACAGCGCGTTGACTGATGCATTAGGAGGAGAGTTCAATGTGCTTTTACACTCTACTATGGACGAGATTGCCAAGATAGCAGGGGATCGGATTGCCCAGGGGATAGACAAGGTGCGCCGTGGCGATCTGGTCATTGATCCGGGCTACGCCGGCGTGTGTGGCGTCGTCCGCCTCTGGCGGGAGGGGGAGGAGAAGGCGCTGTTGGATGCCTCAAAAGAACAGCTATCGCTTCTGTAGTATGCGGATGAGTTGCTTAGGAGCAATAACGGCGACATGCTTTCTGAGAGAAGCCTTCCTGAGGAGATGGCGTCGGTCAAGTGTCACGAGGTAGTCTGCTTGAGCTTCTTTGCTCGATGCGAGAAGATGGATATCATCCGGGTCGGA
>JACPZY010000197.1 GCA_016195215.1 Actinomycetota bacterium
ACGCGTTCTTAAATTTATAGATAACGGTAAAGGTGCCCTCTATGTTTTCTTCAAAGTAATCGGCAAGAATTTTATCTGCTTGTGTTGATTGGCTTCCCGGAACGATCAGCGATGTTGTGAGGTGACTGTTGAGATTTGACCCGGCAATAATTCCCGCTATCACTAGCACAAGCCAGATTGAAGAGATGGCGAATCGATGGCGTATTACCGTGCGCGTCCACCTTTCAAGCATTTCTGGAGTCTAACGAGATTCAATATTTACTTGATTAATTTCTTCGCTTGGCCAGTTACCTCATAGAAAGCCCATTTGCCCCGCTGCGTCCGACTCAGTAGTCCAGCTTCCACCAATATTTTTAGGTGGTGACTCACGGTGCTCTGAGAGAGCCCACTATCTGGAGTCAGATCACAAACACAGGCCTCACCATTTTCTCCCGCGGCAATGGCCATGATGAGGGAGAGGCGGGTCGTATCGCCGAGAGCCTTGTACTGCGCGGCTAGCCCGGCGATGACCCGCGGCGATTTCTGAATCTGGAGCGGCTGGGCCATACAGCAGATTATACATTGACAAACTTCGATATGTCTTCTAGGGTTACATCGACAAACTTCGATAGGAGAAAGAAATGCCTGATATTACGATTGAGAGCCAAGAAGCCTGCTGCTCACCGGAATCCGACTGCTCATCTTCGACAGATTCATGCTGTTCAACTGGATCAACTGCCTGCTGCTGAATTCAAAGAAGGCGAGAGGACTCGTAGGATTCTCGTCGGAAACTGACCAGTGAGCAGGAAATTCTCGTTAAACTCCGCCTTCGCTGAGGTGAATATCTAGGTTGATCGCTAGAGGAGGAGGCGCCGATGGTTGAGATGATCCTGATCTGGCTAGTGGCCCCAACTCTCCTTCTTCTACTTTCTTACAGCATTGGTTTAGGTCTTTCGGTACTGCTTCGTAAACCTCTCAATTTCTCGGTCGCGACAATCTTAGGTTTTTCGGCCATTGTGATATTCGGCAGTCTTGCTGCGATTAGCGAGATAACCGCGCCATTCTCTGCTCTCATCATCGGGCTCGCCGGCGTCGTAAGCCTTGTTGTATCTCTCATTTGGTTCCGGCCATACATTAAATTGGATTTCGTCTCGGGACTCGCAGGTTCCATAACTTATCTTTTATATGGATTGCCGGTCATCGCGTATGGACATCCAAGTTGGGCTGGCTGGTACCGGCTGGATGACACTGCTACTTTTCTAGCGGTCACCGATCGCTTGATAAATGTAGGAAGGACAGTTCCGCCGGTAATTTCATCAAGTTATGATCGCTACCTTCAGTCTATATTTGTTGGCGCGAATGGAGGTCACTTCAGCTATCCGATTGGGTCCTTCATCCCCTTCGGAGTTACCTCCAAACTTACTGGTCTAGATCTCGCCTGGTTATACCAGCCCTACCTTGCATTTTCTGCTGGGTTGACTGCCATGTTTTTCGTGGTGATTTTGAGAGAGCACGTATCAAAGAAAATATCTCTGGTTGTAATCAGTTCGATTTCCGTCATGTCTTCAACGCTATATACCTATGCGATGTGGGGCTCCATAAAGGAGATGGTCCTCCTCCCCCCGCTGGCGCTCTTTGGGTGGTCTGTCTTTAAGACTCTCAGGAATCCAGCGGAAAAATCCTTCTTCGTACTCTCTGCTCTCACATTTATAGCCATGATTTTCATTGGAGGAACCGCCAGCCTAGGTTTCCTCGGAACGATTATCTTTATCGCTCTGCTAATAAGGACCTGGTCTAGAAAGAGAACGACTTTTTACTCGCTGCTGGGATTCTTTTTCGCCTTTGGAGCAGCGCTTACTTTTTTCATACGATCGGGAAATACTTTTTTTGCCAACCTACTTATTCCCATCATCGGCGACAATGGGAATTTAACCTCCCCATTGAGCCTATTTCGAATCATGGGTGTCTGGCCTACTCAAGATGTTCTACTGGCTCCTGGGTTCGGACATATCGTCTACCTATTTATTGCTATTGGCTTCTTTTTCACGCTCTGTGGCCTCTACCTATCTATTAAAAAGGGGCAATGGATAGTTCCTGGACTTGTGATTGCATCTACAGCTGTTGTTGCCAATGCCCATTTTTGGGGAGGTATTTGGTTAACCGGCAAGGCGATGGCGATAGCTTCTCCGTTCTTCGTTCTATTGGCGAGTGTCGGCGCCTACGAACTTTGGAGAGAGGTTCGCAAGAGCAATAACCCACTGCTTCAATGGGTGAATCGAAGTTATGCGGTGCCCATACTTGGCCTTATATTCGGAATGGGCGTCCTCGTCTCCGACTCCTACACATACAAGAACGTAGCATTGGCGCCATATAGACAGACACAGGATTTGAAAACTATCGGTGAGCTATTTGCAGGACAGGGTCCGGCTCTTATGACTGAGTATTCGGATTTTGGCCCAGAATATTTCTTACGAAAGTTGGATGCCGAAGGAGTCGGGCTATTGAGAGTGCGTTCTCTCGCGATGAGAGATGGCACTATCCCAGCTCAAGGAGCGTCGGCGGGGATAGATCTTTTCACCAATAAGACCATCGACTATTTCAATCTTCTAGTCTTGCGCAAATCGCCGATTGGTAGCAGACCGCCCATGAATTATCGCCTCGTCTGGTCGGGTGAACGATTTACCGTTTGGAAGAAAACCGGTATTGGCGTAGTAATCAAGGATACGCTTCCCCTGGGAACCAATTTCTCGCCGTACAGAGTCCCTACGTGCGATGAGGTTTCGAATTTTCTCTCCAAAAGATCCGATGGCGATATCGTTTTTACGGCTTACAGAGATCCAGTTTACTTAGTTGACTTCGCGAAAGGGGATCTTCCTTCCAAGTGGCGGCCGATCGTTCCGTACACTGCTGGAATTGCCAAGTATGGCCCTGGTGGATTTGCTAGGGATATCTCTGTCCCAGAAAGTAGAAATTACGATATCTCAATCGCGGGAACATTCTATGGACGAATGAGGTTGGACATTGACGGAGTTCAGGTCTACTCGGGTAGCACCATAATTGAGTTGAACTCTTTTCTTGCGGTTCATCTAAAAAAGATTTATCTCTCAGCTGGAGCACACGTACTTTCTGTAGTGGTTGATAGCCCCACTCTTATGCCCGGAACGGACACTCCTTCAGTGCTGGGTCCGATTTTTATTTCAACACAATTTGCCGGCGATGTAAAAGTGGAGAGAGTTTCAGAGTCACAAGTGAACCAACTCTGTAAACGGAATTTGGATTGGATTGCGATCGCTAGGAAGAAGTAGT
>JACPZY010000198.1 GCA_016195215.1 Actinomycetota bacterium
AAGAGTTCGCCTGACGAGTTGGTCCGATCTCTTCGAACCCAAGGTTTTGTAGAGATTACCTCTGAGAGCGGAAAATGGCTCGTTCATCCCGAAGATGTAATTATCACCGAACAGCCGCGGAGCGGATGGACCGTGGTAAGCCACGATGGCGAAAGCGTTGCACTGGATCTCACACTTAACGATGAGTTGATTGCAAAAGGTCAAGTGCGCGAAGTGATCCGCTACCTTCAAGAGGCGCGAAAAAACGAAGGATTCGACATAAGCGATCGGATCCATGTTCGATACAACGCGAGAGCGGAGGTGATACTTGCCATCGTGGATTCTTCAGCGCATATCCAAGGCGAAGTTCTCGCACTCTCCCTCCTACATGATCCAGAGTTGAGTCTTGGATCCAACGACCTTGGTCTGGCTGCTCTTCTCAAAAAAAATACTTAAAGTCGAGATACTAGGGGAATCAAGATTTGTACGGCAAAGAAAAGGACCAAGAACGAGAGATCGAGGCTGACCGAACCCAATCGAAGTGGTGGAACAAACTTTCGAACCAATGCAGTCGGTCTGTCTGTGATCGCATAGATCGCTTCAGCCAGGTAAAGAACTATGCCTCGTGGTCGCCAGGATCGTGAAAATAAGCGCACATAATCCAGGATTAAACGCCCTAGAAGGGCCATAAGGAAGATCCGGAGAATAAGAACTAAATACACTCCTATATGAGGCATCGTTAACTCTGATTGAAGAAACTTGCTTCAGCGGCTGCAGTTTTATCCTCACTGCTCACGCGAACATTGGCTGGCGAGAGAAGAAATACTTTAGAAGTCACACGCTCAATGGTGCCGTGAAGTCCAAAGACTAAACCGCTTGCAAAGTCAACGAGCCGCTTCCTTTCAGATTCATCCATGTCAGTCAGGTTGATAATGACCGGATTGCCTTCACGATACTGCTCGCCGATTGTCCGCGCCTCGTTGTAAAAGCGAGGGTGCAAAGTAATGATTCGGTCAAGAACGGGAAGATCTAATTGCAGCGCGGCTGGAGTGATAGGTGCGACCGCCAAAGTTGCTGGTCGCAGATATGTCTTGGCCTTCTGCTCCTGTCTTTTGGGTTGCGAGAAAGTCTGATCAATCTCTTCCTCTGAGCCTAGTTCAGGGTCGTCCATCAGCCCTAGGTAATTCGCCATTTTTCGCAATGCATTAGCCATGTACAAAAGGCTACCTGTCGTGAGAACGAGAACCGAGGATTGAGCTGCCTATGCGTAAATGTGTCGCGCCATGGATGACCGCCTTCTCGAAGTCTCCACTCATACCAGCAGAGAGAAAGGGAGAATCTGGAAATTGTAGGCGAAAATCACTGTGAATTTGAGCTAACCTAGAGAACGCACTCTCAGGATTCTCTCCCAATGGGGCTACGGCCATGAGGCCCTCTAGTTTCAATCTGGATGCTCTCATCACCATTTCTGCCAGGGGCGCAATCTGCTCTGGCCGGACCCCCCCTCTACCTGGCTGGGGATCAAGAGAAACCTGAATGAAAACTGACATCTGAGACGATTCTGGAAGAACTCTCTCAAAGTTCTCTAGGTGGCGGACTTCATCAAGAGAATGAAGAACTTTTGCCCACTTAGCTATTGACGAAATTTTGTTGCTCTGTATCTGGCCTTGGAAATGCCACGTTCCGGGAACTTCAGCTGATTTCTCGCTTCCTTCGCGATCTCGATTCTCGGCAAAATCGTGAATTCCGAGTTCGCGAAGGATTTCGACATCGCTCACTGGATAAGTTTTAGTGACCGCTATGAGAGTCACTTCGCCAGGATCGCGATGGGAGATTTTAAGAGCTTGGTTTATCCGCGTCTTTACCGTGAGAAGTGCTCTGGCTATCTCATCGTGACGCGCATTCATAACCGGATAACTCCTGCCTGCCGACCGGTAACTCCGTCTCTGCGGTATGAGTAGAAATCAGGATCTTCAAAGGTGCATATTGTTGAGGGCGTCACAATGATGCCCCACTCTTGGAGTTGCATGATGAGAGCACGCGGCAAATCGAGTGCGAGCGACCCTCTCTGAGTCACAGATTCCGCGTAGGGAATAGCTCCCACGACCTCCTGATAAATATCCTGGCCAACTTCGTAGCACCTGCCGCAGATGGATGGGCCCAGGAGGGCGTGAATTTGATTAGCACCCATTGCCCGCATAATTCCAATCGTCTTCTCGGTAATGCCATTTACTAAGCCCCGGCGGCCTACATGAATCGCACCAACACTTGTGTGCTCGTCATCCCAGAGCAGAAGCGGAATGCAGTCTGCGACGAGAACTGCAAGGGCAATACCAGATTGTTGAGTGACTAGTGCATCGGCATTAGGTGGTTGATTTGACAGTCCGTCAACAACGACGACAGTGTCACCATGCATTTGATTCATATAAATCGTCGGTCCAAAATTCGCTGCAAGTAATTTGCGATTCTCGAGAACCACGTCTCTCTCATCACCTACGTGAAGGGCAAGATTGTTGGTCGAATACGGAGGCGAACTCGCGCCACCATTTCGACTAGTGAATAAAGTAGAGAGCAAAAACCGCTACTTCATGAAATCAGGAACGTCGATTTCGTCCTCGGCGAGAAGTTGCTCGAAGGTAACTCGTTGACGAGAACTCACCGAATTCTCGAGATCTAATGCGACGACCAATGGGTCATTGCTCTCAATTGGATCCGCTTTCCCACTAAGGGTCGACGCATCGATCACTGGCATGGAGACCTTCTTCGGTGCTCCTCCATCAAATCCCGCAGCAATAACTGTAATTCGGACCTCGTCGCCGAGGGCATCGTCAATAGTGGTTCCAAAAATAATTTTCGCATCCCGATGGGCCGCCGATTGAACAAGTTCGCATGCTTCGTTTATTTCAAAAAGACCTAAATCCGAACCGCCCGCAACCGAGAGAAGAACGCCCATTGCCCCATCGATTGAGGCTTCCAGAAGTGGGCTTGAGATTGCAAGTTCGGCTGCACGAAGAGCACGATTTTCACCACGTGCCGATCCAATTCCCATCAAGGCAGAACCAGCATCAGTCATAATGCTCTTCACATCAGCAAAATCCAAGTTAATGAGACCAGGCTGGGTGATGATTTCAGTAATTCCTTGAACGCCTGAGAGCAATACTTGGTCTGCACTTTTGAATGCTTCAACGACCGTGATAGAACGATCAGAAATGGCAAGTAAACGATCGTTTGGAATCACAATCAAGGTATCAACTTCACTACGAAGCTCTTCTATGCCTTCCTCTGCTTGCTGTGAGCGGACACGACCCTCAAAAGAGAAAGGTCGAGTCACTACACCAATGGTTAGCGCTCCAAGCTCGCGCGCAATCTTTGCCACAATCGGCGCTCCACCAGTTCCGGTTCCGCCGCCTTCCCCGGCGGTGACAAAAACCATATCCGCACCGCGCAGAGCCTCTTCAATATCGTCCACGTGATCAAGCACTGCGTCGCGTCCTCGTTCGGGAGATGCACCCGCACCCAGGCCGCGCGTTGACTTTCTACCTATATCAAGTTTCACATCTGCATCGCTCATCAACAGATGCTGAGCATCAGTATTGATCGCAATGAATTCGACACCCTTGAGTCCGACGTCAATCATTCGATTGATTGCGTTGACTCCCCCACCGCCAATGCCAACAACTTTGATAACGGCCAGATAGTTCTGCGGTGAAGCCACGATGTACCCTCCTTATGAACCATGAATCTCAACTTGAGAATTACAGTTCTCCTTCTCTACAAGGTGAACGTAGAGCGCCTAGCAGCAGTGTGCAAACACCGACACGATTTCAATTCACTATTTAACTATCGGCGCGCGCGGTGCGGAGACATTTATTGTTTCCACCTTTATGTTCTCCGGAAGAGCCAAAAGTGCTTTAAATACCCGCACTTTCAAATCCGTCTCCGTCGAGTCTCCCCAAATTACATTGACAATTCGAGGTGGATTTTGATTTGAACTCCTGATAGTTAATACCGCCGATCGGGTTCCTTGCACTTGTAGGGCCGTTACATTAGAGCGGAGATCGATCGGAAGTTGAAGCAGTAATTCGACAGCAAATCTTGTCGCCGAAATATTCGAGGCTGCAATTCTTGGAAGGGAAGCATTTTGCTCACTTGGAAGGTCGAAGAGAACTCCGTTCCTATCGATCAGTTGCGTCTGATATGCGGCTACTGGTGTACGTGTCCATACGTGAATCGTCACCAATCCTTTGAGCCAATTACGGTCGATCTGAGCGCGATCGAGCCATGTGTACTTCTTCAACGAATTTGTGACGGCGCGCGTTTCAAGACGGGCCATCTTCTCGCCGACACGAATACTCTCGCCGACAAGTTGTGATTGGGATGCAGTCGGAGCCCCAAGGACCCGTATCTGTTTAACTGTAAAAATGGAAGACCAACCAAGTACGTATGCGAAAGTTACAACTAGGAGGAGAATGAGAGCGACGGTAAATCGTCGGCGGGGATGTAACTTTGTTCTACTCTTCTTCATTTCTTCTCTAGATATTTTAATGAGAGCGCATCAACAAGAAGAGGACCAAGGGAACTAACATCGCCCGCGCCTAGTGTAAGAATCACATCGCCTGGCTTGGCTTCATCAACTACCGCCGCCATCGCGGAGATGAAATTCGGCTCAAAAATTCCGTGTTTCATTAATTTAGCAATGGAAAGCCCACTCACACCTGAAATTGGTTGCTCACTTGAGGCATACACGTCGAGAACCCAAATGCGATCTGCTCGGTCTAGGGATTCCGCAAATTGAGCAGTGAAGGCCCTGGTACGGGAATAGCGGTGCGGTTGAAAGATAACTAGTAGGCGGCCATCGGTGGCATAGCGTTTTGCCGTCTCCAAAGTGACCTGAATTTCTGTGGGGTGGTGTCCATAGTCATCGACAATACGTATGCCGTGCACCTGCCCCTTGAGTTCAAATCGACGACCTGTCCCATGAAAAGTAGCCAAACCCGCTATCAGTTGGGTCACAGGCAGTCCGAGGGCGAGACCTGCGGTCAATGCTGCCGCGGCATTAAGCAGGTTATGGTGGCCCGGAATTTGAAGCTCCAGAATTCCTATCGCACGACCTTGCCATAGGACTCGAGCCCGCGAGGTGGAGGGCGAAAGTTCAATCTGATCAAGGTGCAAATCAGAGTCGTTATCAGCACCGTAAGTAAGAATCTGATGGTGCTTAACCGATTTCCCTATTTTCGAGGCACCAGTATCGTCAGCACAATAAACGAGGAAACCAGCGGAAGAAATCGTTTCAATAAAAGCCTGAAAAGCAGAGAAGACCGATTCTGGTGTTTCAAAGAAATCAACATGATCATGCTCAATATTGGTGATTATTGCTCCGTACGGGTGATATTCGACAAAGGATCCATCGGATTCATCTGCCTCGGCAATAAAGTACTCACCTGTACCTTTATGCGCATTGGAACCTGAGGCTTTCAAAATTCCTCCGATCGCAAAGGAGGGATCCTCCCCACAAGCCTGGATAGCGACCGTCAGCATCGAAGTCGTCGTGGTTTTTCCGTGAGTACCTGCAACCGCGATACTTTTTGACTCAGACATGAGTATGGCGAGGGCTTCAGCACGCGTCAGACAAGGGATAGATAATTCTTTTGCACCCATTAATTCTGGATTCTCTTTGGCAATCGCACTTGAATAAACGACAAAATCCGCGCCCTCTACGTTTTTCATCTCATGACCTTCCACTGCCTCCACGCCCACAGCCCGAAGAGCCGTTAAGACCGGGGACGCCTTGAGATCTGACCCCGTAACCCGTATCCCTTCAGATGCCATAATTCGAGCGAGTCCGCTCATCCCCGCGCCACCAACACCGACGAAATGAACTCGCTTTCCGATTAAGTCTTTTAGTTGTCGCCTCATCCGCATTTTCCATCTATCGCACGTTCCATGAGGGCGATGATTTTCCGCTCCGCGTCAAGATCTTCAGTTAATCCGGCTACGGTCGAATCAGCACTACGAGAGAGTAATTCATCTACATGTTCAACAAGCCAATCAGCGGAGAAATCCTTCTGATCAATAACTCGTGCTCTTTTTGCTTCCACCAAATAATCCGCGTTACGTGCCTGCTCGCCGTTGCCGATGGGAAGGGGAACAAAGAGCGCACCCTTACCAAGCGCACCAACTTCAGCACAAGTCACCGCACCGCTTCTTGCGATAATCAGATCAGATGCTAAATAAGCCAGAGCCATGTCATCAATGTAAGCGACAGGTTTGTAGTTTGCCGAATGCTGAGGAAGTTCATTCTTCGCACCAATAGAATGGAAGACCTGTATTCCTTTACCAATAAGATGGGGAAGTGCCGCAGCTATTTGAGAATTTATAAAAGCCGATCCCTGCGAGCCACCAAGAATAAGAATGAGTGGTCTATTTAGATCCCACCCCAATTGGGACTTAGCTCGATCACGTGAGCCTTTCCAATCGGACGAAGAATGGCGCACTGCCGATTTCACATCCTCGCGAAGGGGTATCCCCGTCACCGTCGCGCGTGAAAAAGTTCCAGTTCTTATTGGATGTGCGATAGCAAGACAGTTGGTGAAGAATGCACCTAAGCGATTTGCCCAACCGACTTTGGCATTTGCTTCATGAATGACGATTGGGATGTGTGTGAATCGTGCGGCAATGTAGGCAGGGGCTGAAAGATATCCCCCGAAACCGATCAACAGATCTGTTCCTCTCATGGCAACTTTGGCCTCGCGAACGGCTCTCCAGAGCAGAACGGGCACTGTGACGAGATCGATTCTCAAAGTGCGGGGCATCACCACCTTTGGGATAATGTGTAATTCAAACCCCGCGGATGGCACTAGTGAGTTTTCTAGTCCCGAAGGAGTACCAAGAAAAAGCAAGGAGTCTTCTGGATACTTCTGCTTCCATGCGCGGGCCACTGCCAGTGCTGGCTCAACATGTCCAGCGCTGCCCCCTCCCGCAAAAACTATTCTCTTAGGGTGCGCTCCCGAATCTTTTGCATTCATCATTTTCGGGCCTTCCGGTTTGGAGAGATTTCGGGATCTCTTAAAGCGGCACCAAGGACAAATCCGAGTGCTAAATAGGTCGCAATGAGCGAAGACCCACCATAAGAAAGTAGAGGAAGAGTCACGCCAACAACGGGAAGCAAACTCGTTGCTGACCCGATATTGAACACTACCTGGATGACAATCCAACACCCGATTCCAGCACTCGTGAAGCGAACCATGGGATCACTTGCCCGAATTGCGATTCGAAAAATAGCAAGTAGAAGTGCTGCAAAAAGAGCGAGGACTCCGAGAGTGCCAATAAGTCCTAGTTCCTCTCCAAGGACTGCGAAAATAAAATCTGTATGCGCCTCAGCCAAGTTCCCCCACTTTTGACGGCTGGCTCCTAGACCAACTCCGAACAACCCACCGCTCGCGAGCCCCAAAATGCTATGAGCTGGTTGCCATCCAGATAATTTGTAGAACTCAGGAGAAAACGGGCGCAGGACGACGAGGAGGCGGCGCATCCGATTTGGAACTGTGATGATCAATGCGGCCACCAGACTCAACCCAAGTAAGCCAGTGACCCCTATTAGTCGAAGTTGAATTCCGGAAACGAAGAGAAGTGCAATTAGTATTGCAGCAAAAATAGCGGCGTTGCCAAGATCGTTCCCTAGCATAACTAATATCATAATGACGAGGAATGTTGGCACGAGCAACACAATGACATTCGAGCGAGAATCTTTCGCTTTCTCCTGTTTCGCCAACATGGAACCAGCCCAGAGAATCATAAAAAATTTTGCAAATTCACTCGGCTGGAAAACTATTGGGCCAAAGCCGATCCAGTTTCTGTTTCCATTTACTGTATTTCCCATTCCAGGTATCTGAAGTAGGAGCAAAAGAAGGACTGAACCCACGAAGGAAAAACGAGCAATCACCTTCCACATGCGTATGGGGATACGCGAAGATAGGAAACCAATGGGAAGAGCAATAGTGAAAAAGAGAAACTGCCTGAGGGCAATGGAAAATGAGGAGCCATTAGTCTCAAGTGAGCGAATTGAGGAGGCAGAGAACACCATAAGAAGACCCAGACCGGTGAGAGCGGCAGTGCTCACCAAAAGGAGGTAATAAGAACTAGTCGGTTTGGAGAGGAACCCTTTTGATCTCATTCTGATCCCACAAGTCTCTTCACAGCATTTGTGAACTTATCGCCCCGATCAGCGTAGGAGAGAAACTGATCCATCGATGCACAAGCCGGAGCAAGAAGTACTACGTCGCCGAACTCCGCAATCTTCTTCGCTTCCAAAACAACGCGCTCCATGAGTGTCGCTGAGCCTTGTGGATCTTCATCCACTCTGATGAGAGGGAGATCTGGTGCTTCGGTCTCCAAGGCCCTGACAATTAACTCTCGATCTTTCCCAATCAAGCATCCTGTTTACGCTTGGTCTCGGCGGTCTTGAACGAGATCAGTGAGGAGTGGTTGACGGGCCGAACATATATAACTTTTGAAGGTTCAACTTAA
>JACPZY010000199.1 GCA_016195215.1 Actinomycetota bacterium
CGACTGACTGACATGCTTCTGCTCCACAAATACGCACAACGTTCTCAGGCGGTGGTGTTCTACGTAGATCGTGGTAATACGTCAACACTCCATGAACATCCGCCCGCGAGACATTGCAGGCTTCTGCAACAAGTGCAATCGCCTCAGAGTGCACGTAGCCAAACTCCTCTTGCAACGCCTGCAATGAAATCAGAACTGGTCCAGGTTTATCACAAGTAGAAGTCAGAACGGCGACCGCCGACTCTTTCGACCAGGGTGCGAATGACATTAGAACAACCCCACCACTTTTCCATCGATATAGTCAATGCGTTCGCTCGATGGAACTTTAGGCAATCCTGGCATTGTCATGATTTCACCACAGACCATGACAATGAATTCGGCGCCAGCGGAAAGCCGGACTTCACGGATATTGATCGAATGCCCTTTGGGTGCGCCTCGAAGAGCCGCATCTGTCGAGAAGGAGTACTGGGTCTTTGCCACACAGATTGGGAAATGTCCATAGCCAGATTCCTGCAACTCCTTAATCTTTGATCGGACCTTCGAATCAGCAGTGACTTCACTGGCACCATAAACACGAGTCGCTACTGCATTTACCTTCTCCCAGAGAGTTGCCTCATCTGGATAGACGAAAGTGATTTCGCTCTTCTCGTCGCAGAGTTCGACGACCGCTTGGGCTAAATCGGTAGCTCCCTTGCCACCATCTGCCCAGTGAGTAGCTAGAACGATTCGTACCCCTAGTGATTCGACTCTCTTACGTAGCAAACTTACTTCTGCCTCAGTATCGCTGGTGAAATGATTAATCGAGACCACCACCGGTAAGCCATACACGTCCCTGATATTGGAAAGATGCTTCGCTAAGTTAACAATTCCAGCATCAAGAGCTACGAGATTTTCGTCGGTAATGGTCTTCAAGTCGGCGCCACCGTGGTACTTCAGAGCGCGGATCGTCGCGACAAGGACGCATGCAGATGGTCTCAACCCGGATTTGCGACATTTTATATCGATGAATTTCTCTGCGCCTAAATCAGCACCAAAGCCAGCCTCCGTTACAACGTAGTCCGCAAGTTTGAGAGCAGATGTGGTAGCGACGACGGAGTTACAGCCATGGGCAATATTGGCGAATGGCCCACCATGAACAAAGGCGGGTGTGTTCTCAAGAGTCTGGACAAGATTCGGTTGGAATGCGTCCTTGAGAATCACCGTCATGGCTCCTTGAGCATTGAGGTCGCTTGCCAAGATTGGCTTCTTCTCACGGTCATACGCAACAACAATTTTGCCGATTCTCTCCTTAAGATCTTCGATCGATGTGGCAAGACAGAATATGGCCATGATCTCGGAAGCGACAACGATGTCGAATCCATCTTGGCGCGGGTAACCATTGCCTACACCGCCAAGTGAAACAACGATCTCACGAAGTGCTCGGTCGTTCATATCAACTACGCGCTTCCATACAACGCGTCGTACGTCGATATTAAGTAGGTTTCCGTGATGGATATGGTTATCGAGAAGCGCGGCCAGTAGATTATTTGCTAAGGCAATTGCATTGAAGTCACCCGTAAAGTGAAGGTTGATATCTTCCATCGGAACAACCTGGGCGAATCCTCCGCCTGCGGCACCGCCCTTCATTCCAAAGACTGGTCCAAGTGATGGTTCGCGCAGACAGATCATCGCATCTTTGCCAATGTGGCGCAGGGCATCTCCCAGTCCAACAGTTGTTGTTGTCTTTCCCTCACCGGCCGGAGTTGGACTAATCGCGGTTACTAAAATCAATTTGCTATTTGCTCGTTTTGGAAGTGAGTCAAGATATTTAAGCGAGACCTTTGCTTTGTAGTAACCATAGGGCTCAAGATGTGTCGGATCTATTCCAAGTGCCTCCCCAATTTCCGCAATTGGCTTCATGGTTGCTGATTGTGCGATTTCAATATCGGACACTTTTTAAACCCTTCTTAAATTTTGGTGGCTTTGATTGCGGCGGTGAGTGCGGGAATTACTTGGTGAAGGTCACCGATGATTGCGTAATCCGCATACGCCATGATCGGTGCTTCTGGATCAGTATTAATGACAACGATGGTTTTGCTGTTTTTACATCCCGCGATATGTTGCATTGCTCCACTTATGCCAGCGGCAATGTACAAATCAGGTGCAACCTTGGTTCCAGTCTGTCCGACCTGCTCGGCATGAGGACGCCATCCAGCACTTGTTACAACTCGAGAGCAACCGACAGTTCCTTCGAGAAGTTCTGCGAGTTCTTCGAGTTGAGCAAAACCTGCAGGACCGCCAACGCCTCTACCTCCGGAGACAATTACCTTCGCATCTGCGAGGGTGACTCCGCCTTTCGAGCTCTCTCCTCCTCTACCCATGACACGGACCATGAGGTCTGCCGGTTCTAATAGAGGTTCGAAAGTCTCTACCTTTGCTTCCGCCGCTCCAACAACGGGTTGCGCTTCAAAGGAGAAGGCAAGAACGGAGGCGATCAGTAGATCGGAGTGAACGTGAGCGTCCTCCATGAGGTTTGCTGCCCAACGGGCACGAGTAACTGAGTGTGGCGCTCCAGGTGAAGTACTCAAGGTGATTGCACTGCACTCCGCCGCCATTGGCAGATCTAGAATCGTGGCAAGATGTGCAAGCTGTTCGTTGCCCCGTGGACTACCAGCCGCGAGGACTGCAGAAGGGTTCAATCGATCAACTAATTGTGCAAGTGCGCGTCCACTTGCTGCGGGTGTGTAATCGGTAAGTTCGGGGTGCGTTGCAACGTGTAGAACATTCGCACCGTATTCACCCACGACACCGGCAAGTCCAGCTCCAGCGCCTCCGATTACGACCGCATGAACAGCATCGCTGAGTGTCCGAGCACAGGTAAGCGCACGAAGAGAGAGCGGATCAAGTTCGCCTAAATCGTGATCAACTAATACCAAGATCATGCGAGTATTCCAATCGTTCGAAGTACTTCAACCAATGCCGGCACCGCCTCGACTCCGTTGCCAAGAACTTCTGCACCTGCAGAATTTGAAGGTGCCACACTAAGTGAGACTTTCTCCAACTTAGGTACTCGGGGCGTCGGCTTCTTATGGTCGATGGGCTTCTTCCGCGCTTGAATTCGACCAGGTACTGATGGATATCGTGGAATATTGAGACCATCGCGGACTGTGATGACGGCGGGCAGTTGAACCTCGTAAAGTTCGCGGACAGTCCCGACAACCCGTTCGCAGTGAGCAATTCCATTTTCAATTCTCATGCTTTTGACGTTTGTCACGATCGGACGACTCAGTGCGTGTGCAACGCGGATATGAATTTGATATCCGGCGCTATCGGCTGATTCTGCGCCAAATAGAAGGAGGTCGAAGTTGGTCTCCTCCGCTCTAATTGCGTCAACCAAGGCAGCAGCAGTTCCTTGAGGATCCCAGTCCTCCCCCTCTGTTTCCAAGAGAATTGCCCGCGATGCACCAATTGCCAATTGCGAGCGTAGTTGTTCCTCGGCATCCGTGGGCCCCAGGGTGAGAAGGGTTAGCGAGCCACCCATCTGTTCGACCAATTGAACTCCGGCTTCAACTGCGTTCTCTTCGTGGGGACTTATGCCAAAACCAAGATGCTTAGTATCGATATCGCGGGAATCAGGTGTTAAGAGAAAAGTGCTACCGGCAAGTGGCACTCGTTTAAGACAGACAAGTACATCCATTACGAAAGTACCCTTTCATTTTTCGGATCGAATAGAGGGGTTGCTCCAACGCCGGCAACAGTGACCGGGTACTGCTCGCCCAGATACTCAACCAAGAATTTGGTTCCGATCACAGCGAGCCCTGTTGGTAGATAGCTCATCAGGACATGCTTGCCCAGAGATGGTGCAGATCCCGCGGTTGTCACGTATGAACGACGACCGTGCGTATCGGTTATTGGGCCACCTTCGAGCGTCAGGATGGGTTCCTTGCCGAGCATGTAACGCTTCTCTCCAGTCGATGAGGTGTGATCATCGACCGTGAGTGAACAGAGTGTGGTCACGGGGGTTTCCGCGCGGTGGCGAAGGTGCGCTGCCTTACCAATGAAATCCTGCTCCTTGATTTTTGGCGTCGTCATCCCCGCTTCAGCAGCGTTGTACTCCGTCTCAAGTTCAGCGCCGTAGGCACGGTAACTCTTCTCAATCCGTCCAGTTGTTCCATAAACACCAATTCCAACAGGGATCATTCCGTGTACTTTGCCAGCATCCCAGATCAAGTCCCACAACTTTGCGCCCTGCTCGATAGGGACGTATATCTCCCAACCAAGTTCGCCGACGTAGGAAATTCGCGAAGCAAGCACTCGGAGCGGACCAGTCTCAATTACACGGCAGGTGCTGAACTTGAAACCCTCCTTGGATAAATCATCTCTTGTGATTGCAGCCAAAATCTCCCTTGCCTTCGGTCCCCACACACCAATCGTGGTGAAGGAGGAAGTGAGGTCGAAGATCTGCGCGGAACCATCACTCGGCAAGTGGTCAGCAAACCACTTCTTATCGGCCATACCATGAGCCCCGCCCGTCACAACTCGGAAATGATCGTGGGCCAGACGCATAATGGTGAGATCCGATTTGAATCCACCATTCTCTGCTAGCACTGGCGTGTAGACCACGCGACCAACGGCAACATCCATCTGGCGTACGACCATTTTCTGGACGTGATCTAAAGCTGAGGGACCAGTGATATCAAATATCGCAAAGGCACTCAAATCGACGATGCCGGCGGTTTCGCGCATCTGCAGGTGCTCGGCATTGATGATGGGAGACCACCAACGAGATTCCCACTCAGCGGTCCGGGGCATCACCCGATCGCCATATTTCGCTAACAAATTCGAGTTTGAGCTGTACCAGAATGGTCGCTCCCAACCGGCAGTCTCAAAGAACTCTGCTCCGAGGGCCTTCTCACGATCAAAGAAGGGCGAGAGGCGGACATTTCGGTTGCTCTCCCACTGCTCAGAAGGGTGGACTATTCCGTAGGTCTTGTTGAATCCTTCGGCAGTTCGCGCCTTAACATGGAAGAAAGTCTTCTGGTGCTCATGGAAGCGGGCAATATCTGAGGAGTGAAGATCGATCTCTGATTGACCAAGAACCATCCACTCAGCAACGCTCTTACCGGTACCTGGGCCCTCCTTCACCCAGACGGCGGCGGCCGACCAGAGTCCTTTTACCTCGGGAGTTTCGCCCAAGATCGGCATGCCATCTGGAGTGAGCGAGAGAATTCCGTTGATTGCATATTTTTCGCGGACATTCTCATCTCCAATGATTGAGGGCATGAGTTCGAGTGAATGCTCGTCCTGAAGGTCGAAATCATCCTGCGTGAATGGAAATTCCGTTGGAGAGAGAGCTGCGGTTGCATTGGAGGGGATATCTTCTGGCGTGTAAAGAATCGGACGGTGCGCGTACGAACCAACTTCAAGGCCTGTGCCGTGTTGGCGCTCGTACATATTTGTATCCATGTCGCGGATGATCGGCCACTCAATGTCACCCCGAGAATCGGCGAAAAATGGAACGGGTCCGATATCTTTCATCTGATGGACCGCTGGAGTCAATGGAATCGATGCTCCTGCCATCTCCGCCAAGCGTGGACTCCAGCAACCTGTTGCAATCACGACGTACTCAGCTTCGATGTCGCCATGATCGGTTCGCACTCGCTTAATGCGACCCTCTTCGACATCCATGCCAAGAACCTCAATATTTGCAAAGGTCTGAAGGGCGCCCATTTCGACTGCCTTCTCGCGCATCAAAGTTCCGGCGCGGAGAGAGTCAACAACTCCGACGCTTGGAGTGTAAAAGCCACCGAGAATTACCGTCTCATCAATATAGGGAACAAGCTCTTTCACTTCGGCAGGAGTGACAATTCGTGAATTCTCGATCCCCCATGATTTACCTGAAGAGATTCGTCGGTGGAGTTCTTGCATACGCTCAGGTGTTCGGGCAACTTCGATGCCTCCGCACTCGGTGAAAGTGCCGAGTTCCTTGTACTGACGGACACTGTCACTGGTGATGGCAGTCATTTCTTTTGAGTGATCGACAGGGAAAATGAAGTTTGACGCATGACCGGTAGAGCCGCCTGGATTCGGAAGTGGTCCCTTGTCGATCTGCACAATGTCGCGCCAGCCTAAGCGAGCCAGATGATAGGCAATGCTGTTTCCAACAATGCCTGCACCGATAACAACAGCCTTTGCCTTACTTGGAACTGTGCTCATGACTCGATCCTTTTCTCTATCGGTTGAACTTCAAGTACTAAAGATTGCGCCGGATATTGCCTTCAAACCCTTCAACA
>JACPZY010000190.1 GCA_016195215.1 Actinomycetota bacterium
CTATTTCTTCAAAGAGATGCATGCAGATGCTGAGGCACATTCCAGCGCGGATCTCGAACCTTTAAAATTGCAACCAAAACGAGCGACGCCTTCTGGATGGGCTGTGTTACTCCAAACAATCGCCACTTTGGCAATAATTTTCGCTGCCTCTCAATTATTTGTTAGGCAACTTGAGTGGGCCGGTCCCCAACTTGGACTTTCTGCCACGGTGACCGCCCTCTTACTTTCTCCGGTTGCGACTGAACTTCCTGAAGTGATGAACGCCATCATCTGGGTGAGACAGGGTAAAATTTCACTTGCCCTCGCAAATATCAGCGGGGCGATGATGATCCAGGCGACGGTGCCATCAGGGTTAGGTCTCCTTTTTACTCCGTGGAGTTTTGATGGCCCCCTTCTCTACTCGGGTGTAATTACGATCGTCGGCATCCTCTATCTACTCTGGCTATTTCGCACTGATAGATTTACATCTGCGCGACTCTCCCTCTCGGCCGGCTTCTATGGAATCTTCGCTCTGGGATTAATTTTTATCGCTTAATCCAATAATCTCATGCGGGTACGCTTTCTTTATGTTCGCTAATAAGGAGGACTCAGGTTCTGGGTTAACTCGGCGTCAGACCTTCTGGGAACGGTTATGGGCGAGCACGATCCTTCTATATACGGTAGTCGCGACTCTCGTCGTCTGGAGAACCCTTTCACAATACGGTGTCAATGTTCTGCTCTTTTTCATCATCGACGCAATAACTTCATGGACCTACGGGATCGCCACTGCGCGTCTACTTTTAAGCGTAATTAAAGGTGAGTGGAAGGTAGTCAGAAAGTGGGCCTTGGCTGCGGCTATCAGTTTCATTACGCCTCAGGTATACATTCTTGCTTCGGCTCGACATGCTCCCCGTGATGTTTACCTGATGGTGGTTATTGTAATTGCTCTCTTAGTCTTCTTTGCGGCCTTGACTCTCCTACTCCAAATTAGGAAATCCAAACTGGTAGAAAGGTACTCTGAATGAGGGCGTCAATGACTACGGAGATTGCCTCACTTCCCACAATTCTTATTGCTCCTGATAAATTCAAAGGGACGCTCTCTGCAAGAGAAGTCACAGCGGCGTTAGCGGCTGGACTTTCGGCACGAGCCAATGTACGAGAGATTCCATTGGCCGATGGCGGTGAAGGAAGTATCGAGGCAATAATCGGAGCGGGATTTCAAGTCCACACACTTGATCCATCAATTCCTTCTACACACTCTCGACCGGCACATATAGCTCGAAAAGGTGATCTCTTCTTTATCGAGGCGGCGGAGTTTTGTGGTCTCCGATATATGACCGGAAAGCCGAATCCGATGGCGGCAACCACCCTTGGTGTTGGTTACGCCGTGCGTGCTGCATTGGATATGGGAGCCCGAACAATTGTCATAGGCGTGGGTGGCACCTCAAGTACGGATGGTGGAAGTGGATTCCTCATGGGATTAGGGGCAAGTTTCCTTGGCGAAACTGGAGATCCGATCTCCTTGGGAGGCGGCGGTCTCAACTCGCTCGCTCATGTTGATTTCTCGGATCTTGATCCGCGATTAGCTAATGTCGAGATAATCCTCGCATCTGATGTCGATACTCCTTTATTAGGGCCTTCCGGATCCGCCGCGCTATTTGCCCCGCAGAAGGGTGCAACCCCCGACGAGGTGGAGACTTTGGAATTTGGCCTTACTCGTCTCGATACTGTTCTGGAGAGTCGCTCCGATAGATGGGCGGAGCAAGCAGAATCAGCTGCATCGACTCCAGGGTCAGGAGCTGGCGGCGGGTTGGGCTTTGCTGCGCTCCTTATTGGCGCTACTCGCGTACCCGGGGCCGATTACATACTCGATCTACTGGGTATTGATGATCTGCTCGCTCAAAGTGAATTGCTAATTACTGGTGAAGGCGCGCTCGATCATCAATCCCTAGCCGGCAAATTACCTGTGGCACTAGCTGCTCGTGCGCGTTCCCACAATGTTCCAGTGATTGCTGTCGTCGGAACCTGTCGACTTACGGAAGAGGAATATAAACTTGCCGGTTTCGATCATCTTTATGCGCTGGATGAATTGGATTCCAATTGCGCGACTGACCGAGAGCTCAGCATGAAACTTTTAGGAGAGATTGGCACCCTTATAAAAATAATTCCTACTTCTAATTCTTAGCGGTAGTAAATCTTTCCAGTAGAGGGGTTAGGGAGGGTGGCGCAAGAGCCAGTTCCAACAACAACTGACATTGTCGTTCCGCTGGTTACGCTAACGCTCACGGATTGAGAATCAGTTGACCAGCAATGAGTTGATCCAACGGTTACATCGGATGGTTTGCGCCATGTCGAAGCCTGAGGGGAGACCATCATCTGCATAAGCGTTCCTGAACTATTCAAACCGCCGATACGAACGATCCCACTCGGATCCACGGAGAACATAATCTGTGATTGATATTGACCATCGTAAGTCAGGCGATCTGTCTCTGTTTCAGGAGAGATGAACCACATTCCATCCGCGGTTCCAGATGTTCCCTGAGAGACGACTCCACACTTTGTACCTGGTACCGGATCACTTCCTGGCGCACCGAGTTTTGCAAGCCACGTTGCTCTCTTGGAGGGTCCGTAAAAATCATAAGGGCAGACACTATGGAGGGTGTTACTTGAAGCGAAATGAGATGGGACGATGAACTCATTTGTGTGTGCTGCGTTATCCACCCAGAAGTCGAAGGCAACGCTATTTTCGCCAAGTTTGTACCAGCCAATCTGCTCACCAGCTTTGACTTGTGTGAGTGGGACTTGTTGCCCTGCACTGCTTGGAGATGGTTCCATTGGCACAGCACCAGCCACTTTGCCTACTACTCCTTTAATATGAAAGAACTTCACTGAGATGCCACAACCGGCGTCAAAGTAGAGTGAATATTCCGGTTGGTATGTAGCTGAAGCGCCAGAGGGTTTGTAGTAACTGGCAGAGTTCAATGTCATATCGGCTGGTGCGTAAATGGGAAGAACTTGCCCCAGAAATTTACTTGCCGGGTGAATGTAGGAGCGAACCGCTATAACACCTCCTGATCCGGTCTGCTCGCCAATGGGTGTCACATCTCGAACAAAATTCGGGTCTATGAAGTCTGCCGTAAATTCAGGGAGTTTCTGGCAGTTTGATCCTGGAGACCCTGTTGGTTTAGTAGACGTTGGTTGCTCCGTCGAGCTACCTCGCGGAGACGGATTACCAATTTTGAGTGCCTGCCAGACCTTCTTCGATCCCTTTCTCTTACAAATGACACTCTTTCCCGGACCATCGCCGGCCGTCGCTCCCAATTTGGTGCAAGAGGTTCCGATGAGAGTTTTGGCTTGCACGGTGGGACTCGCGCTAACGATCAATCCAATTGCGGCGACGGTAGTTATGGCAACGAGTGCGAAACGTCGGGCGAGCATCAAAGGAGTAAAGCAGAATGTGAAAAGAAATTCAATGAATGCGGTTCCAACCCTTAAGTGGTCTGCTGTAGTTGATTGGCAGATGGAGACTTTCCTTGACTCTTATCCACGTATCGCTACAGTGAGGCATCCAATTGAGCGAAGAGCGGAGTAATGAAAAAACTCATATTTATCGTTCTTACCGTGGCATTGACACTAGGAGCTTCACCCATCGCACAGGCCGGTACCTCAATTTCGAAATTAACCGTGGTCGCTAATGGGGCAAATGAAAGTCCGAATACTGGTTCGAAGACGGGTTCGGCATCGGGCACTTTCACTCTCGATGCCACCAAGAGAACATTCTGTTTCTCGAATATGAAAACTAAGGGATTAACCAAGGTCGTTGGTGCGCACGTACATCTTGGAGCCTCAGGTATAGATGGCTCAATCTTTGTCTCCTTTGATTTTAGCAAATTCAATAAGAGCGGTCGGACCTGTTTGAAAGTCGATCGTCTTGTTCTTCTAGACATTGCTAAATATCCAACTGATTACTATTTTAATGTCCATACAAAAACTTTCCCAGGTGGAGCGGTTCGAGGTCAGCTGAAAAAGATTTCCTAAATCACTTAACGCATAAATAAGGCGTTAAGGCGCCGTGTAGTAAAGAAGAGTCCGCCAGCGATCATCACCAGAAAATAGAGAACGTGTCCGAACAGTCTCATATCAATCGCACCAAGTGTGAGACCACGGATTAACTCGATTGCGTGCCAGAGCGGTAGCGCTTTGATTAAAGCCTGAGTCCAGCCGGGAAATACCGTGAGTGGATAGAAAGCACCCGAGAAGAGAAAAATCGGTAGCAGAGCGATATTTATAAGTCCCATCTGTTGAAAAGTTGTGAAATACGAAGTAACCGCCATGCCAAAAGCCGCGAAGCCAAAGGCGATAAGGACTGCTGCAGGTATTGCGAGGATTCCCCACCAACTTGGAATAAGCCCGAGGGGCGCAACCACGATCATGAACCCCATCGCATAAACAAGGCCGCGCAAGAGGGCCCAGGCCATTTCGCCGAGAGCAACATCAAGTGGTCCAAGTGATGTTGCGAGCATCCCGTGATAGAGACGGCTCTCGTGCATCTTGAAGAAGACGTTCCAAGTTGAATCGTAGATTGCACCATTCATTGCGCTCGTTGCCAGTAAACCTGGAGCGATAAATGCGGCATAAGAGACCATTTTCCCAGTACCCGAATCAATGTTTCCGATGAACTGTCCGACGCCGTAACCAAAGGAGAGGAGGTAGAGAACTGGTTCAACAAACCCTGAAAGGATGACAAACCACGTTGAAGATTTGAATGCGATGTAGCTTCGTTCAACAACGGCACGAGAGCGTCCGGCATAGTAGTGATCACCAGGCTTGCCAGATCTTCGCTCTGCAATTGCGACTGCTGCACTCAATAACATTATTTGGCCAGCCTTTTGGTGTATTGCCTAAAGGCGATGATGAGTCCGAGTACCAGCATGGTGAGCAGAAAGATGACGTGAACAATCACCATAGTGGTGCTTATATGGTGACCATAGGTCGCGAATCGACCGAGCTCGGTCGCATGCCAGAGCGGAGATATCCAGCCGAAGAATTGAAGGCCGATTGGGAGGGTGTTAAGCGGGTAGAAAGTCCCCGAGAAAAGAAACATCGGTCCAATAAGAAACCGTCCCACGATTGTGAAGAACATGTCCTCATTATTGACATGTGAAGCGAAGGCCAGCATCACAGCACCAAAACTGGCACCAGCAAAGATGGCGATTGGTATTGCTAAATAGGAGTGCGGTGAATCCATCGCTCCGAAGAGATACAAAATACCCGAATAGGCAAGAACGCTGAGCGTTGTCCTGACCATTGCAGTGAGAAATACTCCTGCTGCGATTGTCGAGCCCGTTTGTGGCGTTGAATTTATTCCATAGAAGATTCGTGCCCACTTAAATCCATCAAGAGTCGGGAAAATAACCTCATCCATTGCTCCTTGGATCGCGCTGGTTGCCAAGAGTGCGGGGGCGATGAAGACCAGATATGAAACTCCATCGATTCCATTTGGTCCAATGTTGTTGGTAATGAGAGTACCGACGCCAAGACCGATGGAGACCAAGTAAAGAACCGGATTGAGGATTGCAATTGCTGAAATGACCCAGAGAAACTTAAGCATCGATTTCATCCGGGCTTCCAGGACGTAGAGCGCTCCGAATCTTGGAACTGGGCGTTTCTTCTCGACGGCGCTCACTACTCGATCAGACTTCTACCGGTAAGGCGCAAGAAAACGTCCTCGAGGGAAGTGCGACGTACAAGTGATGTATTGGGGTGGTGACCCGCGGCAACAATGTTCTCAAGTACTGTCTCCGCATTTTCAGTGTAGAGAAGAATCCGGTCCGGCAAAACTTCGATCCGCTCGCAGAGTTCTCTCATGGCGGGAGCCATCACAGCATTTCGATTTGACCCGAAACGGACTTCCAGCACCTCTTTAGTTGAGTACTTCTTTATTAGAGCGGCAGGATTGCCCTCTGCCATTATCCGTCCCTTATCCATAACTATTAATCGATCACAGAGTTGTTCGGCCTCATCCATATAGTGGGTCGTAAGAAGAAGGGTTATCCCATCTTCTTTGAGACGGAATAATCGATCCCAGAGAATGTGTCGCGCTTGCGGATCAAGGCCCGTTGTTGGCTCATCAAGAATGAGGATGTCTGGTTCACTCACAAGGGAACGTGCAATGGTAAGTCGGCGCTTCATGCCACCGCTAAGTGCTTCAACTTTTGTGTCGCGCTTCTCCTCAAGTTGGGCGAACTCTAGCAAGTCGCTGATCTTCGAATTAATAAATTTTTTGGAAAGACCAAAGTAGCGTCCGTAAATGTAAAGATTCTCGGTCACGGTAAGTTGGGTATCGAGATTATCTTGCTGGGGAACCACACCTAGGTGCGCTCGAATCTGCGGACCCTGGATCTCCGGGTCTTTTCCTAGAACGGAGACCTCGCCGGAGGTGCGTTGAGATGTTGCGGCGATAATGCGCATCGTCGTCGACTTTCCTGCACCGTTCGGCCCCAGGAGTCCAAATGACTCGCTTTTTTGGACGATGAAATCAATCCCATCGACGGCGAGGAAATCACCGTACTTCTTCGTGAGTCCACGGACTTCGATCAAGTTCTCCGACATAATTACGGAGTCTAACTTCCGGTTTCTTAACTTGGGAGAGTCAATTACAGGTTTATCCTGTGAGGCTTCTTTGTCTTTCCCCGTATATAGTTTGACCAGGCCACAATATGGATTTCTGCAAGAGCGCGGTAAAGTGAGCGCACCTTCTAAGGAGGCGTGAATGTCGAATCGAAACGACCATCTTAAGCAAATAAAGAGGAATGCCAATAAATTCAAATTTTTGGTAGTCGCCTCGATGGCGGCTGTTGCAATTGTTGGAAGCGCCTTTCCGCCGGCCTCTGCTGCTGGTGGATTTAACCAGTATGGCTACAATTACAGCGCAAGAATTTTCTCGGGTTCGGCTGACGGCGTAGATAAGGTCCTGGACGGAAAAGTCTGGGGCGACCCAACCTACGCAAACGATCATTTGGTTATGAAGTGGAATGCTGCATGGGATGCCTGCAATGCTAATGGTTATAACAACCCAGCCTTCTGTGCAGGTGCCTGGGATATCAATCAATGGAACGGCAACGTGACCGGTGGAAGTGGTTGGAGCGAGCAGATCAAGATTATTTGGGTTGGTTCCGCTGCGGAGAAGAGCACCTACTGGGTTGATGGCGGCTATTCTGTATGGGGTAACTACGAAGTTATCTCCGATAAGGCTATGAATCCAGATCGCGTGAAGTACATTTGGGCGGCTGGATCTCCAAATGGACTCGGGTCGTCAAAATAGTTCTTCGCAATCACTGTATCCTTTGGCCTCAAGCGTCCGTAGCTCAACGGATAGAGCTTCTGACTTCGGATCAGAAGGTTGGGGGTTCGAGTCCCTCCGGGCGCACATTTGTGATTAAGAATAAGAACGGGGCTACCCTTACTGCGTTATTTGCCACCCTGGTCCTTGGTATGACTTTCTTTTCCATTGCAAATGCTTCGGGTAGTCAGCCCTCCACGGTGGTGAAGAAAGCGACCACCTTTGTCGGGGGCGACATTCATACTTTAACTTTCACTAAGAATGGTCTCTTTATTACAGGGCATGAAGCTGGAAGTTACTCCAGTAACGAAGGACTCCAGTGGAAGAGCATTACCTCGCTAAAGAATGTCGACATCATGGCATGGGCGACAACCACTTCGGGTTATCTAGCAGGTGGGCATAATGGGTTATATCGATCCACAAATGGTGGGAAATCTTTCACGCGATTTAACTTCTACGCTAAAACCTCGGACGTGCACTCCTTGGGAGCAAATAAAAAAGTTGTCTATTTGAGTTCACCTCAGGTTGGTTTCCTCCGATCAATCGATAGCGGGAAGTCATGGAAGATTGTAAATCCAAAATTTGGGCAGGGATTCATGGGATCAATGTTGGTTGATCCGAAAAATCCGTTACGAGTAATCGCTCCGGATATGCAGAATGGTCTGGTTGTAACTACGGATGGCGGAAAGTCGTGGAAACGCTTTGGTGGACCTGGTGGCGCGATGTCGATCGATTGGAATACGAAAAATCCTAAGGAAATTATCGCGCTCGGCATGGGAGGCGGTGCTATCACAAAAGATGACGGGAGAACGTGGAGCGCATTTTCAGCGCCCATGGGTGCGTCGGCAATTGCCTTTTCACCTACAGGATTAAGAATTTATGTAGCCACATTAGTAGGTGATAGAGCGTCGATTCTTATAAGCGATGACGATGGAAAACACTGGAGTTAAAGGAAGATGGTATGCGGGGTCACGATATTGAATTTAGACCCGTCCCGCGAAGGGCATTACGCCTCCAAGGTCGTAGATATTGCCGTACCGAAGGCCACTTCTGGTGGATCGCGCGTCCCAGGTCATTCCCCCACCTGCATAGATTGAGACATGGTAAATCGAATTGACCTTTCCATCGTACGAGTAGAAGATCAGGTCTCCAGGTTGCATTTCTGCAAGCGGCACGCGCTTGGTATACCTGTAGTAAAGGGCAGCGTTGAGTCTGTCCCAATTTGGCCAGCCCAGACCTGCATACTTGTAGGCGGCATAGACAAGCCCGGAACAATCAAATGCATCTGGACCTGAAGCTCCCCATACGTATGGCTTTCTTGCCAGGACTTGCTTCTTCGTGTACTCAATTGCTTTGAGGCGCTGTGCCGGAGTTGATCTGACGGTAGTTACTCCACCTGCATCACTGCCTCCCCAAACTTTGGATTTCCCAGGTGTGTTGGAGGCTTTTTTGTCGCGAGACGATTCAAGCAGAGCGATTTGGCGTATTTGCTCGAGAGTGACCCGCCTCTTCTTTGCAGATGCCAGCTGTTTTAAAAGTTCGTCCTCTATTGCCTGGAGCCTATTCACCTCGTCTTGTTGCTGGGCTTTGGCATCTTCAGCTGATTTTTTAGCTGAAGCAACTTTAATAGTGGCGATCTCCTGATTACGTCGCGCAGCATTGGCGGCACGTTGGGCAACTTTGGCAGAGGTTTCCGCTATTTTGTATCGTTCTAGCGCAGTGGAGTTATACGTTCCCAGGTTTTCGAGTATTGAAAGTCTTTCGACTAGATCTTGAGGACCTTGCGCACTAAGAATCGACTCAAGATCTGTCAAACCACTGCCGTTCATATAAGCGTTAGTGGCCAATTTGCCAATTTCGCGACGAGTAGCGTCAACAACTTGGGAGGTATCGTTGGCGTATTGAGAGGCGCTATTTGATTCAACTACGGCAACAGCAAGTTCCCTTCGTGCCTTGGCGTATTTTTCTTCTGCTTCTTCGGCTATCGCACTGAGTTGAGCTAGAGTCCTTTTCGCCTTCTGCAATTCTCCGCTTGCTGCCTTTGCACTACTTCTCTTTAGCGCCTCAACTTTCTTCGCTGCCTCAATTTGGGCAAGAGTGGGCTTAGACGTTTTTGCGAATGACTCCCCCGATGTGCTCGCAAGGATTATTATTAGAAGGAAAACAGATACTTTAACTCGATATGCTCGGGCTCTCATAGCCGTTTTGCTCCAACGAATGGCTTATATCCAAACTGCAATGTGAAAGGCACCACCTCAACTTTCTTGCCAGAACGAGGAGCTTGGACCATCTTTCCTCCTCCCAAATAGATTGAGACATGGCTTATGGGTCGGCCGTAGAAGAGAAGGTCTCCGGGTTTGAGGGCTTTATAGGAAACCAATTTTCCGTACCCGAATTGGACTGCTGCTGAATGCGGCAGAGAGACTCCTGCCGCTTTAAACGCGCGCAAAGTGAGTCCGGAGCAATCCCATTTTTCAGGGCCAGCACCACCCCATAAGTAGACATCTCCGATTTGCTCGATGGCATATTTCACTGCGATAGATCCTCGAGTGTTGTCTCCTACAAAGCTTTTCGCGTACTTCTTAGACGTGTTTAGAGTCTTCTGTTGAGATTCAACCTGTCGTTTCACCAAAAGAATTCTGTCTGCGGAATTAAGCGACTTAAGAATCGCTTCGGCTTTTTTGAGCGCCTTCTGCGCACTGAGTACATCGGCATTAAATCGTACCTGCTGTAATTTTAACTGTTTGGTTTTATCTCTGATTACAAGTTGGCTGGCAGCGAGTTTTTGCTGGGAGTAGGCAAATTTACGCACTTCAGTTGCATAGCGCCGATTTAAGATTTCTAGAGTTGAGGCATCGGCTAAATAGCGGGTAGGATCGTTTGAGAAGAGAAGTGCTATTCCTTCGCCCAAGCCGTCCTGCTTGTACGCATCCAAGGCCGTTTTCGCCAGGTACTTCTTTGACGATTCCGCTTGCTTTCGAATTGCGCTCTCTCCCACTTTCAGTTTGTTTCCCTCCCTTACTAATTGGGCGATTTTGATTTTTGTCTCATTTGACATTTCATATTTCGCAGCTGCGACTATGCGCAAGTTGTCAATCTCTTTCTGCACGGCCGGTATTGATGATGGTGCGGCCTGGGCCTCGGTAACGAGAGATGATAAAAGAGCCACGGAGAGTGTAAAGACCAGCCACTTCATGACGGCAGAAGTCACTCTCGGGCGGATGCGACTATAAGCAATTGCTTTCAACAATAGAATCTCATTTCTCGTAAGTGGTTGCTTCCTGCGTGACGAGAAATTATTTAAGTTCTTGAAACCCCCAATTGAGGCAGGGTTAAGGAGAATGAAAATCTTTGGGCGCTCCATATTGGAAGCGTATGTAAAATCCTGGAGATTCTGATGGAGGACCGAGAAATCAATTGGCTGCGTAGTAGATGCTTGCGCCTCATCAGAAAGAGTAGAAAAACAACTCCAATACAGAGGGCGGGAACTTTTGAGTTCTGTTTCAAAGTTCCAACGAGTGATGTTTGACTCTCTTGAGATACGGCTACCGATGAATTTGCAGCGGAGGAGCCGATGAAGGCGTCACCTGTATGTACAATCGAAATACTTAAGAAGAGCGTTGCTAGAATTAGGACTATGGCGCTAGACCGCCTAGAGACCGTTCTGTTTGTGAAGTGCACTGCAAAACTTTACCAACGAATTCCAGTCAAGTCGCGCAGTAAACGCGATGTGAGAGATATTGCTCAAATAATGCTCATGGGACTCTCATAAATAGGTCCCAATTTCCTGGGGTTACGGCTTACGCCCTGAGAATAGACTGAATGGGTGGATTTCGTTGGACTCACGCAAGATGAGGCTCAACGCCGGTTGCTGGCTGATGGTCCTAACGTGCTTCCCAATGCAAAACCGAAAAGTTTTCTTCAACAGTTCATCGCGGTTCTGCGCGAACCAATGCTTCTCCTGCTTTTAAGCGCAGGGATCATTAATTTCGTAATCTCCAAAATTCTCGATGCCTCAATATTGATGCTCACTGTGTTCATTGTTATTGGTATATCGCTCTACCAAGAGCGTCGAACCGAGAGGGCATTGATTGCGCTTCGTGATCTCTCTTCGCCAAGAGCGCTTGTGGTACGAGATGGTAGCGAGAGACGAATTCCCGGAAAAGATGTCGTCTCGGGGGATCTGGTAATTCTCAATGAGGGAGACCGTGTTCCAGCTGATGGAAGGATGGTGAGCTCTTCGAATTTACATGTAGATGAATCAATGCTGACTGGTGAATCCCTCTCGGTAACAAAGAATCCAGATGACTTGGTCTTCTCAGGGACGCTGATAGTCAAGGGTTTCGGTCGAGCAATTATTGAGATCACAGGGGTAAAAACTGAGTTGGGGAAGATCGGTACCACACTTCAAACCATTGAGGTAGAGCGAACGCGATTACAGAAAGAAGTCGATCGAATTGTTCGGGTCGTTAATGTTGCTGCGATTACAACGGCTCTTTCTGTGCTCGTCATTTATAGCCTAACTCGGGGAGATTGGACTGAAGGAGCCCTTGCGGGAATCGCAGCATCGATGGCTTTGATTCCCGAGGAGTTCCCGGTCATCATGGTTCTTTTTCTTACCATCGGTGCAGGGCGGCTCTCAAAGAAAAAAGTGATCACTAGGAGAGCTCCTGCTATTGAAACATTGGGATCCGCGACAGTTATCTGCGTTGATAAAACTGGCACGCTAACCATGAATCAGATGGCAGTTCACGAGATAAACGTCGGTGGAGAATTACATGTGCTAAATGGTGATTCTATTCCAAGTAAATTTTGCGATGTCGTTCAGAACGGGCTATTGGCTTCGCCAATGAATCCATTCGATCCAATGGATAAGGCCTTTCATGCGATCACATCACGCGAAAATGATTGGGAATTGATACGTGAGTATCCAATTTCCGATGAATTGCTTGCCATCGCTCAAGTATGGAAATCATCTGCAACGGATAGCTTGGTAGTTGCGGCTAAAGGAGCGCCTGAGGCGATGGCCAGTTTGTGTGACCTAGATGATCAGACCCTTCAAGCGGTAATTAAAGACGTTGATGATGCGGCCGGCCGGGGCTTTCGCGTTCTTGGGGTAGCAAAAGCGAGATTTGATTCTCAAGGAGAACTTCCTGATACACCTACTGATTTCTCTTTTGAATTTCTTGGATTGGTTCACCTGCATGATCCCGTGAGGCCTGGCGTGCCAGAGGCAGTCGCTGAATGTGCCCGAGCTGGAGTTAGAACAGTAATGATTACGGGCGACTATCCCGGCACTGCGTTGGCGATTGCTAAAGAAGTGGGTCTCAATTATCAGGCCGGAGTAATCACTGGCGCCGAAATTCAGAAACTGAGCGACGCTGAACTCGCAGAAGGGATTAAGAGCGTTAGTGTCTTCGCGAGAATGGTGCCAGAGCAGAAGTTGCGATTGATACGTGCGCTCAAATTGAATGGAGAAGTTGTCGGCATGACCGGCGACGGAGTTAACGACGCGCCCGCGTTGCGTGCTGCGGATATAGGGATTGCGATGGGGGGGCGCGGCACTGATGTCGCCCGTGAATCCGCATCGATGGTCATCACCGATGATAACTTCACATCTATAGCCGATGGGATACGACTGGGGCGCGGCATCTACGCCAATCTTCAAAAAGCTATTTCCTACGTACTTGCCGTGCACGTTCCAATATTTGGCATGGCACTGATTCCAGTTTTCCGAACGAATTGGCCACTCGTGATGCTCCCTGCTCAGATTGCTTTCTTGGAACTAATCATTGACCCGGCATGTTCAACAGTCTTTGAAGCGGAGGAAACAGATCCAGGAATCATGGATCGAAAACCACGAAGTATTAAGGAGAAGATATTGACGAGACAGATCCTTGGCACTTCGATTGCACAAGGACTGGGAGTCCTAGCGAGCGTTCTCCTCGTCTACTTCTGGGCCTTATCATCAGAGAAGACCGATGATCAGATTCGAACATTGAGTTTTGCAACTCTCATGCTTGGAAATATTGCTCTCATTCTTGTCAATCGTTCACGGCACCTCTCGATCTACCAAACATTTAGGCAGCGGAGCAATGAGACAATTAAGTGGGTTGTGAGTGGGGCCATTGCGGTACTAGTGCTCTTGATTAATGTTCCGATACTGCGAGAGGCTTTTCACCTAAGCTACTTAGATGGATCTGACTGGCTTCTTGTACTCATCGCAGGGTTTGGAAGTATTCTCTGGTTTGAAATATATAAGGTAACCAAGAGTCATGACTAAATTTCTAGCCCTCAACATTTCCGCATCTGAAGACGGATTTATGGCTGGGCCTAATCAGTCGGAGGAATCCCCACTGGGTGAAAAGGGCGAACTCCTTCATTCATGGGCTTTCGCAACGCAGGCTTTTCAGGAGTGGCACGGAGAAAGTAGAGGATCTATTGATATGGGTAATGGGACGATCTTTGTATTCATCACAGAGGGGGTCGATCGGACAACCGATCCCATTATCTCCGGTTTGGTCGTACACCAGTCATACCTGAGAATCTAATGTTGGGGAAATTTGACGTAGCCTATCCAGGTGTTATCCCTCGAATATTGGCAATTCGTTCTTCAATAAAAGATAGACATTTACTTATTGGAATTGATGGTGTTGACGGATCGGGAAAAACAACATTTACCGAGAAATTAATGGAAGCTCTCAGTTTAGAAATTGCTGGTGAATACTTGCAGGTGATTTCAATCGATAATTTTCATAACACGCGTGAAATTCGATACCAGCAAGGCAAGACCTCACCCATTGGTTTCTTCGAAGACTCTTTTGATTATGGGAGTTTGAAGGAGCGAGTACTTGATCCAATAAAGAATTCCCACGGGAAATCTGTTTCGATCATTCCAGGCAGTCATGATTTATCAACCGATGAACGGATCACCCCTATGTTGGTGTCGGTTGAACCGCTGAGCATTGTGATTGTCGAAGGGATTTTTCTTCATCGGGATGAGCTGCGTGGATATTTCGATATTTCGGTATTTCTCGATCTTCCTTTCCATCAATCGGTCACCCGCATGGCTCAACGGGATGGTTCAATTCCTGATCCGAACCATCCTTCGGTGCGCCGATATGTGGAAGGTCAAAAGATCTACTTTAAGAGGTGCGCACCCAAGGTTCGGGCGACGCTTCTCTTAGATAATTCGGATTGACCTTCGCGTTACTGTGTACCTAGCTATTTGAGGTTATTTAAGAGAGTTAGAAGAGGGAGTGCCGATGCAGGAGTTCACTGATTTTCTCGCCAAACAGCCACCCTTTGACGCTCTGGCGACTGAGGACATTGAACGCCTTGCCAGCAAGATTGAAGTGGAATATTTCGGAGTCGGCACAATCATTGTGGCCGCAGGCTCACCGGCATTGGATCACATGTACATGGTCCGTACCGGATCGGTTGAAGTGCTCGATCGAGGAAATGTTGTAGATCTCCTCGTTCCCGGCGATGCTTTCGGTCACATATCGGTCCTCACTGGTCTACCGCCTGAATTCTCCCTCCGCGCAGCAGAAGACACACTCTGTTATCGAATACCCGACCCACGAACCGTTGTGAAAGATGCCTCAGCTCTTCGTTTCAATCACTTCGGAACGGTTGTAACTCGTCATCGATTAACTGCGAGTGCGCTTATGTCCGATGCACAGTCCAACGTAACCCGTTACATGCGCAACATCGTCTGGAGCGATGCATCGCAGACTCTACGTGAGGTTGCTCAAGCCATGACTGAAGCCGAGCAATCCTGCGCTCTCATCCGCTCACCAGACGGACTTGGATTAGTTACGGATCGCGATTTCCGAAGTCGGGTTGGCGTCGGCGAAGTGAGCATTGATGCCCCTGTTGGAGTAGTAATGAGTTCGCCGATAATTACAGTCCGAACCAACACGACACTGGCCGAGGCATTTCTTCTGATGGTCGAAGCTGGCGTCCATCACCTCGTGGTTGTTGACGAATCCGAAAATCCTGTTGGCGTCGTTCGTGCAATGGATCTTGCATCCGTCGAACTTCGAAACCCTCTATTGATACGCGCGGCAATCGAATCCGCTAGGAGTATTTATGAGTTGGCAACGGCATCTCGACTTCTACTGCCCTCTCTCGTTGAATTGCATGACTCGGGTATCCCAGTACTTCATGTTGGGGCTCTTATGTCTGCGATAGTCGATGCGATACTTGTTCGTGTTCTCAAACTTTTGAAGTCAATCGAGAGTCCTGTAACCCACTCCTGGTTGATTCTTGGCTCCATGGCGCGAGGCGAACCGCTACCAATATCCGACGTCGATACCGCAATAGTCTGGGCCGATCTTGCGGAGTCTGTTGACCCATCAGATGAAATACAGAGGAGTGCAACTCAGATGCTTGACCGGATGGAAGAGTGCGGATTGCATCGCTGCCCCCAAGGAGCAAACGCAGATAACTTGCTTTTTACTCGCTCACGATCCTCTTGGATAGAAGTTTCACGTGGATGGATTCTTGATCCAAATCGTGCGGGCGCTTTGCTCCTCTCCTCTATTGTCGCTGACAGCAAGCCAATCACTCAGTTAACACTGGGCCGAACAATTACGGACACGATTCGGGCTACGACGAGAAGCCGTGAGTTTTTAGGCGCTCTTCTCAATTTCACTCTGGCAAAGAAGCCACCACTAGGTTTTGTCCGTGATTTTGTGGTTGAACATTCAGGCGAGAATCGCGGTGGTTTAGATCTCAAGACGGGTGGATTGACTCCGATATCTGCCCTCGCACGATGGTTGGCGATAGCTCAAGGCGATGTCCGCGGCGGAACGGTAGATCGGCTCAATCGCGCCGTCTCAGCAAATCTACTGGAGGCTGAAGAGGGCGAAATCCTTGTCAGTGCCTTTAAGGATATTTACCAACTAGCATTTGAAAACGAAATAGATGCGATCCGGCACGGCCGAGAAGGCACAAGTTGGATCTCTCCGCAGAATCTTGATTCGTTGACCCGGCGTCACTTGCGTGAGTCTTTCCGCGCCGTCTCAACAATCCAGGCGCGATTCCAACTCGAATGGCAAACGAGACTAGGTTGATTCAGTTAGGTAAATATCTACGATTCGCGCGGTCCCATTTAGAGGTCAATTGGCGGGAGGTTAATTTCTGTGCCATTGATTTGGAGACAACGGGACTTGATCTGCTGAGTGACGAGATTGTCGCCATTGGGGCAGCCCATATTCGACAGGGACGAATCATGACTGAGGAGAATTTTTATCGCGAAGTCCGGCCATCCGAATCACCATCTGTCCAATCCGTTCGCGTTCATGGCTTGCGAGCGAGCGACTTGCAGGAAGCTCTTCCCCTTGGAGAGGCAGTTCCAGATCTGTTGGATCAGATTGATGGTGAGGTTCTGATAGCCCATGCAGCGTGGATGGAAAGGGCCTTTCTGACACGCCAGATCACTTCTTCTAGATTTCTCAGGTCAAAGCCGATTATTGATACGGCGGCACTTGCTCGAGCTTTTGGTTACGTGACAGAAAAGAAAGAACACGAACCCTCTCTTGAATTCCTCGCCAGAGGATTACACCTTCCTGTTTTTGCGCCGCATAATGCTCTGGGTGACTCACTCACAACGGCTGTTCTATTTTTGGCATTAGCTACCGAACTTGAGCGATCTGAAATAGCAAAGGGTGGTTCGAAGCTCACCTTGCGGGTATTACTTGAAACGTCATCAAGACACACTAGGAGATAGGTATTCCTATTCGTTGGCAACTTTAATGGCTACGGACTTCCCATAATTCGTGCCATTCTTGAAATTATTCTTAGCGACCGATTCCAGAATTAGAATTAGATCCGTCGTACTCGCAACACTCCCACGCCCATATTTATAACCAGAAGGGCAGGCAGTTCCATTGGGGATGGCAAATGTCTCCACTGACTTGTTCTCATGGTAACTAAAGCAGATAGGTATAGAGGGCACGCCCTCTCTTGGTGCAACGGAGTAACCAATGGCAGCACCAATAAGTGCCGCTAGTGCAATTATGATCGTCGATCGTTTCACTCTCTTACCTCCGAAGAGCTCGATGAGATAGAAATGTAGGGGTTCGGAAAGCCTTAATGATCTTACTCATCCAAAGTGAATGGAGTGACCTTTACGATGGACATTCTTTCCCACGGGACTAATATTCCAATATGCCAAAAACTGAGAAAAACACCCAAATCCGTAAAGCCGTTATTCCTGCAGCGGGAATGGGAACTCGTTTTTTACCAGCCACTAAGGCAATGCCCAAAGAGATGCTTCCCGTCGTCGATAAACCGGCCATTCAGTATGTGGTCGAAGAGGCGACGGCAGCAGGACTCAATGAAATAGTGATGATCACCGGTCGAAATAAGCGTGCACTTGAAGATCACTTTGATCGCGCAGGTGAGCTGGAGAATTTACTGGAGGAGAAAGGAAATTTTGCGCTCCTGGAGTCGGTTCGTGAGTCAACCGAGTTGGCACATATGCACTATGTACGGCAAGCACATCCCCGCGGTCTGGGGGATGCGGTGCTGACGGCAGAAACTTTTGTGGGTGACGAGCCATTTGTAGTTCTACTAGGCGATGATTTGGTCGACGAACGCGATCAAATCTTGCCCACCATGATTAAGGTTCACGAACAATTTGGTGGGTGCGTGCTTGCTCTGATCGAGGTCGCACATGAGGATATCTCTCATTATGGCGCAGCTGCTATAGCGCCACTTGATCCCTCTCTTGATCTAGGGGGTGTCGTTCGGATTACAGGTTTAGTGGAGAAGCCAGCCCTTGAGGATGCGCCAAGTGACTACGCTGTATTGGGCAGATATCTACTTACTCCTGAAATCTTTCAGGTCCTCCGCGAGACTAAGCCTGGCCGTGGGAATGAAGTGCAATTGACCGATGCTATTCAAGAACTTACGGAACGAACCGACAAAGGAGGTCCCGTTCACGGAGTAATTTTCAAAGGGCGTCGGTATGACACCGGCGACAAGTTAGGTTATCTGCAAGCAACTGTTCGTTTGGCAGCAGAGCGTGAGGATCTTGGTCCAAAATTTAGCGAATGGCTACGGGAGTTTGTTAAAGGACTTTAATTAACAGTTACGTTAATTGTGTGCCAACCCTCAGCTCCATTGGGGGCGAGGGGCACGATTTTGCTTGATTGAGTGAGGCCAGTCCCGTCGGTCGCTCGTACTGCAATTGTTGACTTACCAGATGTCGCATCCCAATCAATCCACCATTGACGCCACGTTGTCTTGGCAAGCTCTGGACCTAGAGTGGCATCACGCCAAGGAGCGTTATTAATTTTAACTTCGACTCGAGTAATTCCGCGAGTTGGAGCCCAAGCAACTCCAGCGATTGCAATTTTGCCGACCCTTATGCTCCCACCATTCTGAGGAGTGTCGATTCGTGATTGCGTTTTGATGGGTCCTTCTGCAGACCATCCGCGTGGGACCCAGTAGCCCTGCTTCTTATCAAAACGGGTCAACTCAATATATGTCAGCCATTTGGTTGCAGAGACATAACCATACAGACCAGGAACGATAATTCGCGCTGGGAAACCATGTTTAAGCGGGAGCGGTTCACCGTTCATCCCAATCGCGATCATCGCGTCCCGCCCATCAAGGGCTGCGAGAGGAAAACCTGCAGAGAATCCGTCCGATGAATAGCCCATTATCTGATCAGCGGTGGAACTGGGCACTGCCTCATTAATCAGGTCATCCAGGCGAACCCCGAGCCAACGGGCATTACCGACCAGATATCCGCCTACCTCATTGGAGACACACGCAATGGTGTCATCGAGTTCAAAGACGGGTCTGGCGGAAAGTTCCTTATATGTGAACTCC
>JACPZY010000022.1 GCA_016195215.1 Actinomycetota bacterium
ATCCCGTCAAAGGAAGTGGAGCCATGACAAATAAAAACGTCTTCCGAGCGTAATGCGCCAAGTCCGCAAGCACGAGATTCTCAATCAAAGGAACTCCGTTCCTGTGTAAGAGACAGAGATGAACTGGAAAATTGATCTCCGAGAGGCTAGGTTGAGCTTCAACCGCGTAATTATCAGCACCGACGATGGCGATTTCATGCTTCGCTAGCCACACTGCCGCTTCGACGGTAATGCCTGGTTCATTTTCGTGATACTCGTGCGAATCCATCCCACGTTCTGCCCAGCCAGTTCGAATGAGCACGGCATCTCCGCTCTCTGGCAAGATCTGATGCGCTGCGTAGTACTTTTCAAAATGATCCGGCGAAATCTGAAAAGAGGGTGCGAGATTTTCGCCAAAAAACTCAACTAAATCAACGAAAATCCCACGTGTGAGGATAGGACGTAGTTTATCTGCCCCACATTTTTGGGCGCCTTTTGTAGAACGAATTTCTGAGGCGCTGTGTCCGTTATAAAGCAAGTCACCCTGCCAAGCGTGGCTCAAAGCATCCACATGTGTCCCACTATGTGTCGCCATTTGGATCGTATCTTCAGCAAATTTGAATCCGCCGACTGCTCGCGCACCGAGTGCGTAATCACCCGCGTCGCGGTCCATGAAGCGTGCGGGAGATCGTCGGTGCGGCGCCACCGCAGCATTCGGACCCAACTCTTGTGCCAACGAAAGAATCGCGCCATCTCGCACGAGACCTAGACTCTTCTTAAGGATCTCGGGCGTGACAAAATTTAGTGCACCTGCTTCGTCTTCACTGCCCCAGCGACCCCAAGAATTCTCCATTGTTGGTCCTCACCTTTCACTCGGCAAAACGGCAAGACCGCTCAAACTTTCAAGTCAACCCTATTAATTGAACTCTCAAGCTCCTAAATAAACATCGCGTATGGCAGCACTTGCCATAAGTTCCTCGGAAGTACCTGAATGCCGGATCTCGCCATTCTCCATGAGATAACCACGATGGGCGACATTTAGTGCCATAAAAGCATTCTGCTCAACCAGAAGAATGGTTACGCCATCTACTTGATTAATGGAGGAAATTGCCTCAAAAACTTGCTGTGTTACCTTCGGCGCAAGTCCCAGTGATGGTTCATCGAGAAGCAATAGACGAGGCTTGCTGATAAGTGCTCGACCGACACTGAGCATTTGCTGCTCTCCCCCACTCAGACTCCAACCCGACTGCTTTTTGCGTTCACCAAGAATGGGAAAGAGCGTATAGATGCGTTCGTAATCTTTGGCAATCGAGTCTGCGCCACTCTTTTGACGGGCCGTTAAGCCAACTTCAAGATTCTGCTCGACCGACAGTCCAGGGATGATGTGTCGGCCTTCTGGAGCATGTGCGATACCGTCTTTGGCAAGCTGATAGGTCTTCATGCCCAGTATCGATTTACCTTCAAAACTAATATCGCCGCTTACTGCCTTATTTATTCCTGAGATCGTCCTCAGTGTTGTCGATTTTCCCGCACCATTTGATCCGATCAAAGTAACAATTTCACCTCGATGGACCTCAAAAGAGATTCCAGCAACCGCTTGAATATTTCCATATTTTACAACGAGGTTGTCAATGGTCAAAATATTTTCGCTCAAAGGATTCCGCCTAACTCTTCTGGGAAGTCTGGAAGCTGGTGCTTCCCAAATATGCTTCGATGACATCAGGAGAACCCTGAACTTCTGCTGGCGTTCCGGTCATGATCTTCCGCCCGAAATTCAGAACGGAAATACTCTCACAAAGACCCATCACGAACTTCATGTTGTGCTCGATAACGAGTATCGAAGTGCCCCCATCAACGAGATCTCTCAAGCGTATCTGTAGGTCGTTTACCTCGACCGGGTTAAGCCCGGCAGCCGGCTCATCCAGGAGGAGTAACGTTGGTGAAGCCACGACAGCGCGTGCCAATTCGAGCAACTTTTTCTGTCCGTATGACAACGAGCCAGCGGGTCGTTTCGCGTATCGATCTAGATCAAACCTCGTCAACGCATCCAAAGTGGCTTCTTCCATTCCATTAACTCGTTGCTTTAATTTTCTGACTCTAAGCAATGCATTCCATGGTCGAATTTGGGAGGACCGGTAAGCACCGATCATGACATTGTCAAATAGACTCAATTCAGGCCATATACGAATATTCTGGAAGGTGCGAGCAATTCCAGCGGCATAAACTTGGTCCGGACGCATACCAGTGAGTTTCGTTCCCGAAACAGTGACTGTTCCACGGCGGGGTTTATAGATACCTGTCATCACGTTGATCAAAGTGCTCTTACCAGACCCGTTTGGTCCAATTAGGCCGTGAATTTCCCCTTTACGGACAGCAAATGAAACGTCATCAAGTGCAATCAGCCCGCCGAACTCTTGACGGATCGAATCAACCTCTAGAAAATTCTCGGCACTCATGGAGTTTCCACCTTTCGAGTGGAGGCGGAAATCTTACGTAGAAGGAAGTTTCGTAATTTCAGCAATGCACCTGCCGCACCATCAGGTGCGAAAAGGATTACCAATAGGACTGCGAATCCATAGATAAGCATGTACGAACTACCGAGGAATTCCAAGTTCGGCGGCAAGAAAACTAGCAAAATCGCACCAACAAGAGCGCCACTGATATGTCGCAAGCCACCAATAATGATCATGGTCAGAAGCAAGATGCTCTGTCCCAAATCAAACCCATAGGGGCTGATAAACCCCTCGTTGTAAGCAAAAAGAGCGCCCGCTACTCCAGCGCAAAATCCCGAGATCATAAAAGCGATGAGGTAATGCCAGGCAACAGGTATCCCCATCGCACCAGCAGCCGTTTCGTCGGTACGAAGTGCCGTGAAGGCTAGCCCTACTGGGGTTTGTCGCAGTGAGTAGAGAGCGAAGGCAATTGCGAGACCAATCGCCACGGTAATATAGAAATACATTCTGTTGCTCTCCACTGGACGACGAATACTGGTGATTCCATCCATACCATTTGTCACTGCACGCCAGTTAACCATCAGTACCAAGACAATCTGGCCAACGCCAATTGAGGCGATTGCTAGATAATGGCCGCGCAGTTTTAGCGTAGGAAAGCCGACGATTATCGCGAGAATGACACCAGATATTCCCGCAATTGGGATTGTAAGGAGAAAACTAAATCCATGCTTGGTGGCCAGGATTGCGGCGGTATACGCGCCCACACCTACAAATGCCGCCTGCCCAATCGAAACAAGACCGGCTTGACCCATAAGTACTTGTAATCCCATGGTGGCTACGAACCAAATACTTGCCAGCGTTGCTAAACGTAATTGGAGGCCGTTAACCAAACTTGGAAGGAGAAGAACGCCGCCAAGAAAAACAACATAACTCACTGTTCGAAATACCATGCTATATCGGGGATTTATTCCACCAGTATCCTCATAACGATTGCCGCGAACCTCCTCGCGAACTTCCTGGAGGAGATCGGTCTTGTCGGCCTCTTTACTCATACCTTCTGTCCAATCTCGCGGCTAAAAATGCCTTCGGGACGGAAATACAAGAAACCAAGAACCACTAAGAAGATTAAGAGACTCTGAAAAGAGGAGGAGATGTAACGGGCAAAAAGAATTTCGAGAACTCCTATTGCCAAACCTCCAGCAATTGCACCGTTGACTTCACCAAAACCGCCTATAATCGCTGCCGCAAATCCCTTGAGTGCAATTCCGAGTCCCATCGTTGGAACAAGGTACAGGACTGGCGCAATTAAGAAACCAACTATACCTGCAATGGCGAACGACAACATGAAAGTAATGGAGACCATCTTGTCCGTATTGATTCCTAACAAACGAGCCATTTCAGGATCTTGAGCTGTTGCCATCATCTGGAATCCAAGTCGGGTCTTGGCAAAAAGAAACTTAATTCCCAGCAGAGTAACTATGGAAATAAAAATAATAATAAGATTTGGCACAGAGATAAATACACCCTTTATCTCAACCGTTGGATTAGATAAGAGTGGATCGAGTCTTCTTGGCGAAGGACCAAAAATCAATTGGATTCCATTGGCAAGAATTATTCCGGCAGCCAAAGTGCTTATCGCAATAATCAGGAATGACTTGCCTTTAAGCGGTCTATATACAACAAATTGAAAACCATAACCGAACAATGACATCACAATCATGCACAATCCAAGGGAAATGATGAGCGGAAGCCCAATAATATTGGCTAACACGACTCCCACATAGCCGCCAACTGCCACGATTTCTCCAGCAGCGAAATTAACAATTCCTACAGCTTTGTAGACAAGAATAAAACTCACAGCTACAAGCGCATAAATGGCACCAAGTGCAATTCCATTAGTAAGCACCTGAAGAAAATCCTGGACTTGCCTAACAGTAATGTCGATACCCAATTTGTCTCCATCCTAAAATCATGCAGTTGTTCGCCCCAGATCAACAAGCGATTCGAGATTACGATACTGTTGAAGGCTAGTCAATGATCTTTCGGAAATATATAAATACTTCTCGCGAATTGGTGCTTCCACTAATGAAAAGCATAAGTATTTTTCCGAGAACCCGAAAGTTGGGTGATATTTCACTTCGATACTCGCTAAGTCCATGTCGGAGCCGTATCTTTGGGTGGTTCTACAAAGGGTCGGAGAAAAATGAAATGAAATTATGGCTACCTCACGATTCGCAGTATTACTCACTAGAAAAATTCGCCCGCGATATCGAAATTGTCAATGCCGCTACAGGTATTCCTCACGACCTACGTGATGTTGAATTCATCGTTCCACCGATGTTTGATCTGCGAAATGAATTTCGAGTTTTGTTTTCCAAAATGCCCTCACTCAAAGTTATTCACTCACTTTCAGCAGGGATAGAGGATTTAAGAACTCTTGTTCCGAAGGGGGTGACACTGTGCAATTCAACGGACGCTCACCACACATCCACCGCTGAAATGGCACTGGCTCTAATCCTGGCTTCACTTCGAGGCATTGATGAATTCGCCAGAAAATACGATTGGAAAGTAAGAACGGAGAAGATTTGGCAGTCACTTGCTGATAAAAGAGTTCTGATCATCGGGTATGGATCTGTTGGTCAAGCAATTGATCGTCGACTTTCCGGATTCGAGTGCGAGGTGGTTAAGGTTGCCCGCCATACTCGTGATGACGTGCATTCAACTGACGAGCTCCCCGCTCTTCTCCCGATCTCTGACGTAGTAGTAATCGCGCTTCCTCACACTTCCGAGACCGAAGGACTGGCAGATGCAAAATTCTTTTCGTTAATGCGAAATGGCGCCCTATTCGTTAACGTCTCACGGGGAGCCACGGCCAATACTGTCGACCTCGTCGCTGCGCTTAGTGGTGGTCGCATCAGCGCTGCACTAGACGTCACTGATCCCGAACCCCTTCCTAATGGACACCCGCTCTTTTCAATGAAAAATGTCCTCATTACCCCACATGTTGCGGGGCGGAGTACGGCCCTCGAACCGCGTCTCACTCGCCTCATCAAAGAGCAAGTGAAGCGTTATATGGCAGGGCAACCACTGAAGAACATAATTACAGGAGACTACTAAGGTGAAGGCGAACCGTGATGCATGACGCCGAATTCAATCTCAGTGTCGTGTACCCGCAAGCATTTCCCAACTCCCGTGAGGAGGATCTTCTCTCTGATCTTCAGCGCTTAACCACGATAGATAGTATTAATGTTATTGAGCTCACAACGATTCCAGATTTTCGGGTACGTAAAGAGGCTTTAAATATTCTCGAAAGCTTGTTTAGGACTGTCATCTTCCTCGCTGGCCTCCCATCGTTTAAACGGAAAGCATTTCTGAATGCTGAGGGAGAGGATCGACTTCGTGCGATCGAGTACACAAAGCACCTCATAGAAGAAGCTTCAGAGTTGGGAGCGAGCGCCATCCTGGTAGTGAGCGGTCCAGATGTACCATCCCATCAACGTGATGCCAGTCGTTCTAGGTTTAGTGAATCCCTCATCACGCTTTGTCAGTTTGGGGAGAGCAATTTTCCAGACGTCCAAATCAGGCTCGAGCATACTGATAGAGACATACATCGTCGCCAACTCATTGGACCGACATCAGATTCTCTGTGGTTAATTAATGAAGTTGCAGAACGAGGTTATTCCTTAGACCTAAATCTAGATCTAAGCCACATACTTCAACTTCACGAAGATGTAAGAACGACTCTCGAAGTGACCAGAGATCACTGTTCACACTTTCATCTATCCAACTGCGTTCTTCATGACACCTCGCACCAACTTTTCGGAGATCACCACCCACCTTTCGGCTACCCTGATTCTGAAGTTGGTTTTACTGAGCTAGTAAAAACTTTTCAAGACTTAAATGAATTGGGATACCTCAGTTCGAATAAGGTGACAACTTTAGGAATCGAAGTTGTTCCCTTAATCGGCGACGACCCGTGGCAGACATTAGAAGATGCAATCTTGACAATCAAGGCAGCAATAATAAAGGCGATCCAGGAATAAATTAGGTTACAGGTCTTCTAGGAACCTCGAACGCTTCCGCGCCTCCTCGACAAGAGCCACGCTTTTAAGTCCGTCCTCAAAGTTTGCGCCCATTGAGGCCAGACTTCTACAGGCGTCGATAAAATCGTTGAGCATCTCCAAATAGGCACGTTGACTCGTCGTGGAAAAGGTGGAAGTCCCAGCAAAACTAGTTTCATTTTCTGGAGAATCTTGAAAAGAGTTGAATGAGCGGACCCATCCTTTCTCACCATAGATTTCCAGCAGGCTTCCAGGACTCTCCAAAACGTTAGACGTTTCAATGTTCATCAAGCTTGTTTTTCCCATCCGAAGCGTCAAAAAGACCGAGGAATCCATACTCACTCCAGGGTAGCGGCGCGTGAAAAAACCATCAAGAAATTCAACGGGCTCGGGTGAGATCCAGAGCATTAAATCAACTAGATGGCAGCCAATGTCATTGATCGCCCAGCCGCCACTTTCTTCAGGCGACTGCCTCCACTTGGAGAGCTCACTCGCATCTTGATTAGGGAAATAGGGAAACTTCCAATAACGATGCAGACGCATGGAGCCAATTTCGCCCATATTGCCTTCAAGTAAGTAACTTCGTAATTGACGATGAGCATCTCTAAAGCGGTGCTGGTATGCGACTTTGAGCACCGCCGAAGTGGATTTTGATACCTCAAGTAACTTGTTAGCGTGCTCAACCGTAGTTGACATGGGTTTTTCGAGAAGGACATTGATCCCTCCCCCTAGGTACTTGATCGCTACATCAACATGCAGGTAATTCGGGACCGTCACCCAGACGGCGTCCACTTCCCCGCTGGCGATCAACTGGTCCGCAGATTCATACGCTTTCACGTTCCACCCGATGGCTGCGTCACGGGTCCGCTGAGGATCACTACCTATGACACCAACCAATATGGCATTTTCAGATAGTTGAACAGTCGGAACTGCAACACGCATCGCCTGACCACGAGTACCTACTACCGCAATCCGCAGAGGGGTATGTGTCATTTTCCCACCTCATTGAGAATTCGAACTGCTGACGCATCCAAACTTTCAAGTGTGGGTCTACCCATAAGTGCCATAGTGGCATCCATCTCCACTTGCAGGATTTTTATTATGTTTTCAACTCCAACTTTTCCATTTGCTGCTAAACCATACAAATAAGGACGCCCTATCATGCATGCATTTGCTCCAAGAGCAATAGCCTTAACGATGTCACCGCCTCTTCGTACGCCACCATCTATATAAATCTCCGCTTTGCCCCGGACTGCTCTGACAATATCAGGGAGAACTGTGACGCTCGCCGAGACGCCATCTAGTTGTCTACCCCCATGATTCGAAATCCAGACAGCATCAGCACCGGATGCGACAGTGCGCTTTGCATCGGATGCTGTCATGACTCCCTTGATCACCAGAGGTCCATTCCAAATGGATTTGAGCCATTCAACATCGTGCCAGGTGATACTCGGATCAAAAAGATCATTCACAACTTCCAACATCTTCAATCGAGATCTCATGCCGACATTCCCTGGAGTGAAGTTACCCATACTCATCTTGTGCCCAGCTAACTCACTCTTTAGTTGGGCATAAAACCAGCCAAAATGCTTAAGGAGATCGCCACTTTGGCTGACTCTTGGTCTCGGTGGAATCGTAAATCCGTTTCGTAAATCTCTCTCTCGACGAGCGCTGATAGGTACATCGACGGTGAGCACCAAGGCCGTATATCCAGCCGCCCGAGCGCGTTCAACGATTTCAGCAGTGAGTTCCCGATCTCGCCAGATGTAGAGCTGGAACCATTTGGTACCACTCGAGCTAGATGCAATCTCCTCCAAGTTCCAAGATGAGGATGAACTCACAGTCGAAATGATTCCCATCTTTCCCGCGGCCTGTGCGGCAGCTACTTCTCCCATGGGGTGAGCAAGTGATGCCAATCCGACAGGAGAAAGCACAATTGGCGACGAGACTTTCGTTCCCAAAATCGTCGTCGTGATGCTTCTTACCGATACATCTGTAAGAATATTAGGAACTATGTGAATGTTTTCGAAGCCAGATCTATTTCGAGAAATCGTTACTTCATCTTCTGCGCCACCTTCAATAAAATCGTTAACTGCACGTGGCAGACGCTTATGGGCTATAGCCCGAATATCTTCAACGCTATGAACATTCCGTAATTTGGCCATCTACTTATCAAAAACTGATCTGAAGATTGTGGACGTCTGGGCGTCCTTTGGGTCCACTTCCCACATGCCGCCGGGATTCATGTAAGCAGGCAGCACCCACTGCCAATCTGCTGTATGTAGTCGATTATAAATTTGCCACCGACCATTCGTTTTTCGCAACTTGTCTGTGTAGGTTAAACCGCGAGCCAAAGATTGATACCCGCCGCCATCTTCCTGAATTAATACTGCAATGGAATATGAAAGGGTCCTGGCTTGGTCTCCATCAACATCAATGGTCATCGCATAGTTGAAGTGCTGGGAATGAACCGTACGAATAACGCCTTTGATGTGATTGACGACGTTTTCTCTCCCCTGAGGGATTGTCAATCCTGAATAGCTGGCAATCGCATCTTCGGTGAAGCAATTTCCCACGGTTTCGAAGTCACGCAGATCCACAGCTCGCGCATATCGACCTAGCAAGTTTCGGACTGCTTCATAATCTGTCTCGGCCATTTTTCCCATTCTCTTTGTAGATGTAGGAAACTTCTTCACGAACCTACCAAGCATTATGGGTTTTGCTCAAGAGTTTTTCGATTACCTGAATTGTTAGTGCTTCCCTCTACTTCCCACGCTGGGCCAAGAGTTGGGCTAGATGGAGCCCCTCTACCGCTCCAAGTTGGCTGGCTTGAGTCCGACAGGAAAACCCATCAGCGAGAAAAACTGTCCCGGGCTTCATTGCCCGAAGCGCGGGGAGCAAAGAATTCTCAGCTACTGCTACCGACGTCTCGTAGTGGCCTTTCTCCATACCGAAATTGCCCGCAAGCCCACAGCATCCACCCAGAACTTTGATCTCGGCACCCAATTCGTGAAGCAAATTCTGATCTACGGAAAAACCCATGACTGCATGTTGGTGACAATGTGGTTGGACAAGAACTTCCAAACCATCCAGAGCAGGACGACGCCACAAAGCACCAGGTCCAAGTGGTGCAGGTGCCTGCAGGATTTCGGCCAGAGTGTATGTATTTGACGCAATCAGATCGGAGCGAGAATCTTCCGGAAGCAGCTCCTTTAAATCAGAACGAAGAACCGCAATACATGATGGCTCGATTCCTACGATGGGAATTCCCTTTTCGACGAACGGAGAGAAGGAATCTAGAAGACTCAACAAACTTTTCCTGGCTCTGGGAAGTTGCCCCGTGGAAATTAGCGTTAGTCCACAACATTCCTTCTTCTCTGGAATGAGTACGTCATATCCCGCGGATTCAAGTACCTGCTTGGTGGCGATGCCGATCTTCGAAGCGAAGTTGACAGAAAAGGTATCGCTCCACAAGAGAACTTTCTTCCTTTCTTCAGATGGAGCGCTACTTCGCAATCGCGAAGTAGAAAATCGAGGAATATGCCTTCGCGTGTCCATTCCGCCAAGGAAGAGGGCGGCCTTTTCCAATCCTCGGATTGAGAAAACTCGGCTAAAGACAGAGGCGAGAGGGGCCATTAGATGCGCAGTTTGAGGTAGCCAACCCAAAGAATAATGTGTCAAGGGCCTTCGCTTGCCTTTAAATTTTTGGAATAGAAATTCTGATTTGTAAGCGGCCATATCTACGCCGGCGGGACAGTCACTCGAACACGCTTTGCAGGATAAACAGAGATCTAATGACTCCTCCACCTCTGCAGATTTCCAACCATCCTTAACGAGCCCCCCATTAGTCATTTCTTGAAGAACTCTTGCCCTACCTCGCGTGCTGTCCTTTTCATCTTTTGTTGCCAAATATGAAGGACACATGAAATCTCCTGTGCTCTGATTATCAACCCGACATTTGCCGATTCCTACGCAACGATGAATTGATTTTGTAAAATCGCCCTGATCGTGGAGGAACGCTAAACCGCCTGGACGAATAATTTCTCGTGCTTCGGTTCTGCGTAGATCAGCATCTAAAGACGCGGGCTGCACGATAATCCCTGGATTCAATAGATTCTCTGGATCAAAAAGATTCTTAAATTCCTGCAGGGCTTTTATGGCTTGCGGCGAATACATTATGGGAAGTAGCTCACTGCGTGCTCGCCCATCTCCATGCTCCCCGGAGAGAGAACCACCAAATTTTGCAACAAGATGAGCGGCGTCCTCCATAAAAGAGCGCAGACCTGAATCCCGCTTCTTTAGCGGAAAATCGATGCGCAGATGCAAACAGCCCTCGCCGAAATGTCCATAAGACATCCCCTCAAAGCCATGAGCAGCCAAAAGTTGATCAAACTCCCGTAGATAATTTCCAAGATGCTTCGGAGGAACTGCCGCGTCTTCAAATCCCGGCCAGGTCTGTCTGCCAGAAGTTGTACGCCCCGCTAGACCAACTCCATCTTCACGTATCCTCCAGAGAGATTTCATTTCCTCGGCTGATGTCACAATCTTTGAGCCCCTAGCATCAGAGCCCCGTACAATTTTCTCTGCCCGATTCAGAACTTCAGCCTTATTTGCACCAGAAATTTCTACAAGAAGCCAGCCCGATCCAGTCGGCAACTCCGCAACCTGCTTCCTTCCTCTGGATTGTCGAACCGCATCCACCAATCGCGAATCCAATCCTTCAATTGCATCTGGTCGAAACTCAAGAATCTTCATGACAGCATCTGCCGCACTTGGCATGTCCGAGTAACCGAGCACAATCAAGACTGGCTCTTTACTCAAGGGCACAAGTGCAATCTCTGCCTCTTGTACAAGAACGCATGTGCCTTCGGTACCAACGAGCGTTTTGGCGAGACTTGAGCCATTTTCAGAGAGGAGATATTGAAGAGAGTAGCCGGAAATTTGCCTTCCGAATCTGCCAAATTCCTTGCGGATCAGCATTTCGTGTTTGTTAAGGAATTCATTTAAACCCGGAACGATCTGTAAATCTTCAGTTGCTTTAAACGCTCTTCCTAATCCATCAATGACATCCAATGAAAGAATGTTCTCCGCAGTTTTACCAAAGGCAAGCGAGTGAGGGCCACATGCATTATTTCCGATCATTCCACCGAGTGAACATCTCGCCCAAGTCGACGGATCCGGTCCAAATCGCAGCCCATGAGGAATTCCAGCTTTCTGTACTTCGCCCAGTATGACGCCGGGTTCCACCCTTGCTCGGCGATTGACCGGATCGAACTCAAGAATCCGATTGAAATAGCGAGAGGTATCAACAACTATTCCGGAACCAATTGCGTTTCCTGCAATAGAAGTACCGGCGCCTCTCATCGTTACTGACGTTAAGAAAGTGCCAGCGACTTCGAGAATTCCAGCAACGTCTTCTCTACTCTTAGGAAATACGACCGCTTGCGAAATAATTCGATAATTTGAGGCATCTGTTGAGTACTCGGCACGTCGTCTTTTTCCGTCATCGACATCGCCAGAAATCGACTTCCGAAGCGTCGCAATTAGGTCGTCGTTCGCACCTTGCTGCATAGTGTCTATCTTATGAGAACTCACTCGCGCCGGTTCAATGACTGCTAGCACCGCTCCTGGATTTCATTCTCCATCTCCGGAGCAAATACTTGAACCATGAGTTCCTGTCCTCCATTCAGTAAAGGTTTGCAAGCCCAGGTGCTTTCAGTGGAACATTCGTGTGACTGCTTCAACAACATTATCGACGGTTGGCCGCGAATTATCACGCAGGACGGGAGCGTACGCGATCGGCAGATTGGGTGCGGCTAAGCGGATCGGACGAGCAGCCAGATCAACTTCCCCAGTAACAGTTGCCACAATTTCGGCGCCAACTCCACAGTTCATCCACGCGTCATGTGCCACAACCAACCGTCGAGTTTTTTTGGCACTATTGATAACAGTTTCTCTGTCAAATGGGGTAACTGTCTGAAGATCCACAATCTCGCAATCAATACCCTCTTTTCCTAACTTTGCGGCCGCCAATTGCATCACCCGAACTGTGCGCCCGTAACAGACCAGAGTTACATCCCCTCCCGTGCGCGGAACTGCGGCAACACCCAACGGAATTGCGTACTGCTCAGTTGGAACTGCTTCTTTGGGGCCTTGATATAAAAAGATAGGTTCGATGTAGACGACGGGATCATCAGAGCGCATTGCGCTCACCATCAACCCTTTTGCCGCCACAGGCGATCCGGGAGTGACCACGCATAGCCCGGGAATATTCGAAAGCAGGGCTTCCATATTCTGAGGATGAGCTCGATATGGCCCATCTCCACCGCGGGTACGCAGTACAAATGGTGCTCTTGCCTTTCCATTCGACATATAGTTCAGATTGGTAGCAAGTTGCAGAAGTTCGTTTGCAACCAATGGGAGAAAATCTGCAAACATGAGATCAATGATGGGGCGAAGCCCATTGAGACTCATACCAATCCCAAGAGCTACAACTCCTTGCTCGGCAACTGGTGTTTCAATAATTCGACTATCCCCGTATCGTTCCCAGAGGCCCATCGTGGACTGGAGTGGACCACCAAACTCTCCAATATCCTGTCCGAGCATGACGATATTTGGATCACGCTCCATCTCTAAATCAATGGCTTCTATAACCGCTTCGCGCAAAGTTAGACGTTGACTGCTCATAAATTATTTCACGCTCCTAATTGACCTCACTGATTAGCCAAGGAGACCGCTTCGGAGGCAAGCACTTTGTTCCAAGTTTCCAGAACATTTCTTTGCACTCGTTCACGAACCTGAGATATTTCAGTGACAGAAATCTGACGACTATTCTGAAGATATTCTTCAAAGCGCTTAATCGGATCTTTGCTCTCCCATTTCACACGTTCTTCATCTGATTGATATTGCGCTTTATCCGTGGATAGATGTCCGCCCATTCGAAAAGTCAACGCGTCTACTAAAGTGGGGCCCCCACCTGCACGAGCTCTATCAATTCCCTCGTTTGCGGCAGCACGCACCGCCATGATGTCGTTCCCATCGATTTGGCTAGAAGGCAAGTTGTAACCTGCTGCCCACGAAGCGACTGAATCCCAAGAATGAAATTTGGACGAACGCGAAGAAATCGAATATTGATTGTTCTGGCAGACAAAGAGAATCGGAAGCTTATAAATCTTTGCCATATTTACACTCTCATGGAGAGTTCCAAGCGCGGCCGTGCCGTCACCAAAGGCAATAACGGTCACGCCAGAGCCGCCTCGAATTCTTTCGGCCATTGCTAGGCCCGTTCCACTACTGACGTTTGGGCCCAGGACATTTGTCACGCTTGGAAGTATCTGTTTCTCGAAGTCTCCTCCATGCAATCCAGAAAGCCGTCCCAAAGACACGCTACTAGTTCTAAAAAGGAGTCCTCCAATAATTTCTTCCAAGCTCATCCCGCGAAGCCAGAAGACCCCCATACTTCCGCGATAGTGCGGAACTGCAAAGTCACCATCAACGAGAGATCCGAAGGCGCCTATCGTTACAGCCTCCTCGCCAAAAGCCGGGTACCACTCAGCAAAATCTTGAAAACATTTCTCATCAAGCATCCGACTAACGAGCATGCCTTCATACATATGCCACAGGGCATCTATTGAAGTCTCATCTTTCGGCATCGTCGCTTAACCTCTCTTTCGATCGTTGGTTCTAATACCCACTGAGAACTCACTCATGCCGGTTCAATGACTGCAAGCACAGCTCCTGGATTTACACGGTCATCAATCTCAAAGTGACGCTCTCGCAACACGCCGCTTGCGGGAGCTGGGATCTCGATATTGGCCTTATCGGTCATCACTTCAAGGAGAGGTTCGCCTTCCTTGACGCTATCTCCGTTCTCTTTAAACCATTCGACGATATACACCTCTTGGTTTTCATTCTCCATCTCCGGAACAAATACTTGAACCATGAGTTCCTGTCCTCCATTCAGTAAAGGTTTGCAAGCCCAGGCGCCTTCAGCGGAACATTTTCAAAGAACTATTTCTTCAATACCTTTAATAACGTCGGCATAGAACTTCCAGGCGGCGATTCCATTTGCAACCCTATGGTCGAAAGTTAACGTGAGAGGAAGAATCTTTCCAGGAACTACTACGCCGTTATCCACCACAGCCGCATCAATCACGCTACCTGATGCGAGCATGCCGCCATATCCGAGGGGGAGAATTCCCGCCCCTTGGCCACCCTTCATGGTTCTGCCCATGTTAGAAATAGCGAATGAACCGCCACTTACATCGGCAGGAGTTAGTTTCTGCGCGCGAGAGCGAGCTGTCAAGGCATCCAATTCAGCAGCCAACTCTCTAATGTCAAAATTCTGTGCCCCATGAAGCACGGGGACCGACAGGCTCCCATCCGGTCCAGAAACCGCTACACCTAAATTGATATCGGATCTCACAATGAATTCTTCTCCATCAACAGTTCTGTGCATCTCCGGGTGTTTGAGTAACGCTTTTGTAACGACCGAAACTAGAAGCGTTGTCACTCCGCTACTGATGCCCTCATCTCGAAGCCTTTCAACAGCTGCCAACAAGTTTTCGGCGCGTGCAGTGTTGAGTGCGTGAACCGGAAGGACTCCCTGAAGACTGCGGGTCATGTTTTGGATTTCCATCAAACGTCGTCGAGGTATCCGGATCCGCTCTTCTGACATAGATACCCCGATCTGCCTTACAACTACACCGATTTTTTACGTTGAGGTTTATTCTGCTCTGGCGATAGAGCAGTGTCAACGTTAAATGCATATGCCTCTTCCGTGAAATCGGATTTTTGGAACTATCGAAGTGCTATCTGACCTAGAACTTCTTGTGAGCTTGGGAGTATTATTTCGCCGAAGTCAGAGGATATCTACCGCATTCGCAAATGAAATCAGAAAAATCAGAATTTAGTGATTAGCAAAAATTGAATGAGTACGGCGCCACAATTCTCAACCGAGAGGACAAAATGAAAGCGGCATTCTTGGTTTCCAAAGGTGTAGTCGAGATTCGAGATGTTCCAAAGCCAACAATCTCAGAACCGAATCAAGTGCTTATCAAGAACAAACTCTCTACGATTTGTGGCAGTGATACCCACGTTGTTTGGGATACTAAACCCGAATCTTGGTGGAAGACACCTGGATACCCCGGACACGAAAGTGTGGGCGTTGTTGAGAAGAGTACGGATCCTTCATTACAGATTGGTGATTTGGTTCTGTGCGTCCCCAATCTCAAACACGCAGGTGGATTCGCTGAATATCAACTCCTGCCGAGTTCTCTCGTTATCTCCATCCCATCAGATTCCAAAGTGGAGATGATCATTCTGGCTCAGCAGCTAGGAACAGTTATTTACGGTATGAAGCGTTTTCATGCGACTGTGGGTAATGGAACTGTGGCGATTTTGGGAGCCGGTCCCGTCGGTCTCTTCTTTACATCACTATGCAAGCTTGCAGGATTTAAAGAAATTATTGTGTCGGATCTCCACCTACATCGCCTTGCGGTCGCCAAGCAAATGGGCGCCACAAAAACTGTTCTGGCCAAAGATGACGCTGTTGTCGATGCCGTCCGAAAGATGACCGAAGATGGCGCCTGGCTTGTTATTGATGCAGCAGGTAAGGATGTAACGAGGATTCAATGTATTCACTGTGTCGCTACCTCTGGACGAATTGGGTATTTTGGAATGCCCGAGGGACCAGACATGACATTGCCCTTTGAAAAACTCTACCGTCGCAAACCCACAGTTGAATTTTCCTGGGATGCCCAAGCGGAACCCGGACATGCCTCTTTCCGGGAAGCGCTTGAGGCTATCCGATCCGGCCGCGTCGATGTTTCTCCAATTACAGTGAAGGTTTGGCCACTTGAGGAACTCAGTGACGCTCTTCACGCTGTTCATAACTCTGAAGAAGGCTTTGTTAAAGCCGGAATCGGATTTGATTGATCGATCTCGGAACAATCCGCTGCCTGTTACAGATCAATGAGAATCCACTAGGAGGCAAGAAATGAAATATGACCCAAGTAATTACGGCGATGAAATCGCCGACGTCTTGGCAATGGGTGAGCGTTTGCGTAACTGGCGGCGCTGGGGTGTGGACGATCAGAAAGGGACTGCCAATCTAATAAAACCAGAGCATCGAGTACATGCTGCGTCACTGGTAAAGCGCGGAGCTGTTATTTCTCTTGCGCTACCGATTCGTAATGGAGAAGGTCCAACTACTCCTGTTCCAGCTGGACGCTTCAACCCTATCCATACCATCACGGTAACTGGCGACAAACGAGGTCCCTTTGATATGGGGGCAACAACAGATTTTACAGATGACATCATCACGATGGGCTTGCAGACCACGACTCATTGGGATGGACTCTGCCATGTCTATTACCAAGACTTGTTGTATAACGGTTTCCCTGCATCGAGCGTAGATCGATTCGGCGCGCACAAGAATGCGATTGGCGAGTTGGCCACGGATTTTGTTGCACGCGGTGTCTTGCTAGACATGCCTCGTTTCAAAGGCGTTCATGCGTTGGAACCTGGATATGCAATTCGCCCACATGAACTTCTCGAGTGTGCGGAGAAAGAGAATGTCACTCTGGGGGAAGGAGATATGTTGCTCGTACGCACGGGTTCGATGGTTGATGTCGCCGGAAACAACTGGGATGGCTTCAATTCAAGACCGCGCATTGGCGTCCACTACTCAACTGCAGAACTTCTGCATGACCTAGGTATCGCCTCCATCTCAAGTGACAACAATGCGGTTGAGACTGGAAGTACAGTTAAAGGAGTGAGCAATCCATTTCACATGGTTGCTTTACGTGACATGGGTGTGTCTCTCGGAGAATTCTGGTACCTCGAAGATCTTGCTGATGACTGCGCAAATGATGGAGTCTACGAATTCATGCTTGTTGCCCCGCCACTTCGTGTTGTAGAAGGTGCTGGTTCGCCCGTCAACCCACTCGCGATTAAATAGAAGGTCTGCAACCTAATGACTAGTATTCTAGGTTTGGCCAACGAACTTGATAGAGCGGCTGCATCGTTCACCTCGTTCGAGGCGTTTACTGAAGAGTTTTCCGTAGATGAGGCCTACGCCGTTCAAGATGAGTACCTTGCAATTCGCTCTAAAAGAACTGGTAGCCCAAAAATCGGTTACAAAGTTGCTCTGACTAGTCCGGGTGCACAGAACGCCTTGAAAAGCACTCAACCAGCCTATGGTCAACTTCTCAAGTCCGATGTCGAAGCAAGTGGGGTGAAAATTTCGATTTCCAAACATTTCGCTCCTCTTCTGGAAACCGAGTTGATATTCAAAATAACAGATGATCTCTCGCATGATGCGTCACTCGATGAAATCGCATCAAAATCAGTTGTTGCCGCCGGGATTGAGTGTCCTGAAAGCAGATTTCTCAGGTGGTTCGGCGGTGCCTTTCCCGCTCTAACGCTGCGACATGTCATCGCAGATAACTGCCTCGCTGGATTTGTCGTGACAAGTGACCATTGGGTTGATTCTACAACACTCGATTTCCCCAATCTGACTTGCGAGCTTTTCGTCAATTCCACGCTAGTTGTAGTTGGTTCAGGAGCGGAAGTTCTCGGCAATCCCATGAAGGCCATTAAGTGGCTCAATGAAACGTTAGTGAAGAAAGGAGCTGGACTTAAATTTGGCGATGTTATATCCTCCGGTACCTTTACCGGACCCGTTATCGGATCTGCGGGCAAAGTGACCGCGCAATTTAGCGGCGGTATTGGCAATGCTTTTTTTACCTTCGAACAGTGATAGTTATAGCCCGTTACAACTTGTCATAAACCTATCCTTATAGAAAACGCATGGATTCCCGGAGTGCCCTCCCAAGTTACACCAATATTCTTTACTGCATGAGGCTGCGTCGATGTTCCTCGTCATGATCAAGAATTACTGAAAGCATGGACTCGACACTTACCAGACCAAAAGTTTGGTGCATTGCCGATGCGCCTCGATCAGCGACCGGAATCAATTCCAAGAATCGCACCATCTCCTTTCGGCTCTCCTCGAGATTGCTTACCGCTTGTTCAATAGTGAATGACGCATATTTTCCTGCCGTCCTCACAGGATCTGGTTCCCACCAAGACAAGTGTGGCGGTGCTTGATGTGCATGCGCTGCATTGCGCATCAATTCAAATCGGGCCATCCAAACTTCTTTATCCACATCGGATACATGCCCCAGAATGATAGGCGGGGCCCAACCCTCGCCATTCCACGAACTCCTTTTCGCCTCATCGCAAATGCGATTTGCAGAATCTAAAAGTTTCCCTAATTGCGAATCAAAAGTTTGCACTCTTCCATTCTAATACCAGCAAAAAATGAATCGCAAGCTCTCACGTTAGGTTAAGAGCGTTTTCGCAATTTTCTTGGATCAATTCTTTTTACGTGGAGTTTGGCTTTTATCAACAACGATTCGGCCCAGGTAAATTCAACGGCCAAAATAACTAGCCCTAGAATGACTAGTGGCATAGTAAATGGACCTGGAAGTACAATAAGTGCTGCTCCAATGAGAATTAAGGTGGAACCAATCACCAGTACGATAGTTTTACGAAGAGATACTGGGAGGGTCTTCCAAAGTTTGCGCAAGACCATCATGAGTCTCCATCCTTTTTAAGGAGGGCAATCCGACCTGCGTGGGCTATCGCCGAAGGATCTGCTTTGCTCTTAAATAAGCTGGCTGCAGCTGAAATCGTTAGAATCAATCCAATAACCCCGAGGCTCGCAACTGTTGGGATCTTAGGAATTACATCGAAAATCTCATGAAGATAAGTCAAGATTAATTTAACGCCGATAAAAATGAGAATGAACGAGAGACCAAGCGATAGGTAAATTAACTTATCGAGCAAGCCCTTGAGTAAGAAATACAAAGCTCGCAAACCTAATAGAGCAAATGCATTAGCAGTGAAAACTAGATAGGACTCAGATGTCACACCAAAGGTTGCTGGGATTGAATCAAGAGCAAAAAGCAAGTCAGTTGAAGCGATCGCAACGATAACTAAAAACATCGGAGTAGCGGAGCGCTTACCATTTAGGCGGATAAAGAGCTTGCTTCCATGAAATTCATCAACCATCGGGATTGATTTTCGGAGTTTACGGACCAAAAAGTTTTCGTTGGGATCGGGATCTTCATCCCAATGCATGAACAAGCCAACACCAGTCCAGACCAAAATCGTACCGAAGATAAAGAATGTGAAACTAAATGAGGCAAGAGCTACTGCTCCAACGGCGATAAAGATTGCCCTCAATACGAGTGCAAGTACGACACCGATGAGAAGTATCCGCTGGTGATAAATACTCGGCACAGTAAATTGGGCAAAAAAAAAAAAAAAAA
>JACPZY010000191.1 GCA_016195215.1 Actinomycetota bacterium
GATACCGATCATTGTGGAGCGAGCCGGAGGGGGCATCATCGTCGATGTCGATGGAAATTCGATTATTGATATGGGCGCGGGTATCGCCGTAGTCAATGTCGGCAATAGTGCCAAAAGGGTCGTTGCCAATGTGCAGGCACAGGTCGAGGCCTTCACTCACACCTGTTTTATGGTTGCCCCATACCTTGGATATATCCAAGTCTGTGAAGCCCTTAACCGTCTCACGCCCGGTACACATAAGAAGAAGTCCATACTTCTCAACTCTGGTGCAGAGGCAATTGAAAATGCGGTGAAGATCGCCCGCAGTTACACCAAGCGCCAAGCTGTTGTCGTCTTCGAACATAGTTACCACGGACGAACCAACCTCACAATGTCGATGACGGCAAAGAACATTCCATACAAGGAAGGTTTTGGGCCATTCGCACCTGAGATTTATCGGATGCCCATGGCCTACCCAATGCGCTGGCCTGGCGGCGCAGAGAAGTGCGCCGAAGAAGCTCTCGACTTTGTGATTCATAAGATGGAGAAAGAGCTCGGTGCAAAAAATATTGCTGCAATTGTTATCGAGCCAATTCAAGGAGAAGGTGGGTTTATCGTTCCGTCAAAGGGCTTCTTGCCGGGCCTCTCTCAATTTGCGAGCGAGAACGGGATCGTTTTTGTTGCTGACGAAGTCCAAACTGGATTTGCTCGTACAGGTCAGATGTTTGCCTCCGAGGATGAAGGGGTCGTGCCCGATCTAATTGCGACAGCAAAGGGAATTGCTGGCGGCCTTCCACTCGCCGCTGTCACTGGTCGAGCAGAAATTATGGATGCGATTCATGGAAGCGGCCTCGGCGGCACTTTCGGTGGATCGCCCGTTGCCTGCGCTGCCGCAATCGGTGCGATTGCAACGATCGAGGAAGATGATCTCTGCAAGAGCGCACGTGACATGGGGGAGATTATTTCCGAAGCTCTGCATGAGATGAAGAAGAAGTATCCAATTATCGGTGAGGTCCGTGGACGCGGTGCGATGCAGGCGATAGAGCTCGTCATCCCTGGCGGGATAGAACCAAACCCGGCAGCACTCAACTCCATTGTGAAGTACTGCCAGCAACAGGGTGTCCTTATCCTTTCTGCGGGAACCTACGGAAATGTCATCCGTCTTCTGCCTCCACTTGTAATGCCAGAGAACCTACTGCGAGAAGCACTCGGAATTCTTGATCAGGCGATCGCGGCGGTTTAACTCACAATAATTGTGGAGCCTGGGCCTGTGATTCGTCCTACTGCTCGGGTACTCATACTGGACGAATCTGACCGGGTTCTACTTTTTCGCGGGCAAGACCCGGATCAGCCCAATACTCGGTTCTGGTTTCCAGCTGGCGGCGGGATTGAAACCGGAGAAAGTCCAGAAGATGCGGCCCGTCGCGAAGTGATGGAGGAAACTGGCCTTGCCGATATCGATCTTGGCCCACACATCTGGAATCGGCGACACCTCTTCAAATTTTATGGAGAGTATCAGGATGTCCGTGAGACCTGGTTCTTTGCAAGAGTTCCCACATTTACCGTAGAAACATCAGGGTTTACAGAGGTCGAAAAAGAGGTAGTGATAGAGAACCGCTGGTGGACCATTGCCGAACTCGAAGAGACAACGGATGTCCTTACGCCCCGAAATCTTGCAACACTCGTGCAGGATTTACTCCTTAATGGCTTGCCAGACGAGCCAATTGAAGTACCGGTTTGATCTAGAGAAAACCTTGGAATGGAGGGAGCCTTGACCAAAAGTGAGCATCAAATAATTCAATGAATCCTCTCAATTTTCCTAAGATATCTACCCAACTAAAATTCTAAAAATAGCTCCTCACGGGGCCTCGGTGGGTTCTATTTCAAATGGCGGTGCTTACGGATACGGTTTCACAGCACGAGGTAAACCAAACTGTTGGGCTTACTATCTTGAATTCAACTTGACGCCCGAGAATAGCGGTCAAAGCGGCAGGGTCGATATAAATTCCACGAGCGCGATCCGAGGCATACCCAATTACTCAATTCACATCAAAGTTCTTGCGACCGCCCCCAATCCAACACCGACCCCCAAAGGAATAATCCGCGGTCAAGTGTTTCTGGGACCGATCTGTCCTGTCGAACGCATTCCTCCTGATCCTGCATGCACCCCAAAACCTTTCAGAACTACGGTCGAAATTCAACGCGTAGCAACGGGAGCAATTTACAAAAGTGTTATGACGGATTTTTCTGGAAGTTTTACTCTTTCTCTCGATCCCGACAGGTATCTACTGCGGGCGACCGGCGGATCTGTTTATCCCCGATGCACCGACGTGACTGTACAAGTTATCGCGGGCAAGTCTCAGAGCGTAATTGTGAATTGCGATACAGGCATTCGCTAAAAGAGTGGCAGCGGACTATTAACGACCGATGAATTATGAAAGCATCAAGAAGTTCAACTTAAGGATAGGCACCTACCACCGCAGACAGCGCCGACGCCAGCTTGGTCGTCTGACTCCAAAGTTCTTCTATTCTTTACGATTCATCCTTTCTTCAAATTCTCGCACCAAAAACATACTTACATCGTCCATGGTGGGTGAATCTTTACGGAACGGTGAATCAATGACACGGAGCAATTTAATGATATAAATTAAAAGATATGAAATGAAGGCGGTCATCACGACCCCGTCAATTCTCGGTTCTATTTTAGTGACAAGTAAGAGAGAGATAATAAGTAACATGATCGTTTCAAGAAGAATGTAGGCGGAGGGTAGAAATCTGGTAGTTTGGATATGCTGGATCCTCAAAAGATTCTTCTTCACCAATCCTAGTTCTGTTTTTAGCCTAACAATATAATTAGCCGGTACGCCCAACGTTTCCATTTCGAGGAATGAACCATTAAGTTCTTTTAATTGGCCGATACTTTCTGCTAAATCTCCACTTAATAAGCCCGTACGAAAGGTTTCTATAAAATCATTGATCCTCTGCCTCAGTAGATCCTGATTGAATTCTTTTTTCAACTCTTTGATATAAAGCCCCTCATCATAAATACTATCCAATGAAGCAACAATCTCTGCCGGCATCTTCTCGCTTTCTTTATAATCTGCCATGGTTCCGGCAAGAATTATACTTATTACAAAAACGCTACCAGCAATAATGCTGGTAAAAAGAGGGGTCATGTTAATAAACTCTAGGTTCAAAAAATCAGCGATCAGCTTCAATCCAATCACGCCGCTGACAATTACCCATGCTTCAAGAAGTACCTTATATCTTGAAAATACTCTTTTATTCATTGTAAGGCTCCCTCAAAGAAAGTGGACATCATGGCCTGCCCCACGTTTTCCGAACTCGGTTTACTGGACTTTAGGCAGTCTGTTTGTTTTCAGAGCGAAGCCTTTCATACTCAATTGGAGTTGACAAACCAGTCAATCTCTAAAGATTGTTTTGCACAACATAGTGACATCCTTTCTGCGAACCCCTTTTAGTTGCTCGTTTGATGTCTACTTGAATCTTCCGTCTGGTAAGTCGCAGCATCCCTTGGTGGACCAGTACCCCAACGCCAGTGTTGATGAAGGCATAGCTTGCCGCCCCGAGCAACAGGACCCCCGCGCTTATTGTCTTATCTGCAAGCAGCAGGAGCGGCCATCCGAGTGTTCCAATCAGGATTGAAGACCACGGCCAGCGATCGAAGATCAGTCCGAACAAAATTAGTGTAGGAATCATGTGGCGGTCTCTTTCCCCATTCCTGATCGTACACCGGTAGCGAGTTCGTAAATATCTCTAGGTCCGTCGGTTTCACAAGCCCCAGGAGTATTAGATGAAATTAGTCGCTGATACAGTGAGAAACGTGAAGGCACGATCAAAAATATGGATCCCGATACTCGTAGTTATTGTATTTGTAGCTGGCTATTTCTACGTGAATAAGTCATCAGTAGATACTTCTACCTATCGCAATGATACTTATGGTTTCACTCTGGACTACCCGTCCGCTCTTACACCAACTTCAACATTTGCAACTTACTACCATTTGTCAAACAAATGGAGAGCACTCGCCGGAGAAAACGAGAAGGGCGCTTCTGTAGTTGCTATTCCGATATTTAGAGTGAACCAGGCTTCGCCGGCAACGGGCAAGCCATATCCCTTGTACTTTGATGCAGAGGTACGCGTTGGTGTAAGCACGGTGACCTCTACATGTTATACAAGAGATGCTCTCTACACCCAACAAACAGTCACAGATGAAACTATCAACGGCGTACCATTTAAGAAATTTCCATTCAGTGGTGCAGGCATGTCTCAATACGTAGAAGGAACAAGTTATCGCACAATACATGACAACAAATGCTATGTACTAGAACAACTAAGAACAGGTGCCAGTTATCGCGATCCTTCCATGAAGGTCGGAATATCTGAAGCTACGCTGAACAGTTACTACAAGTCCGGCGAACAAATCATCAAGACATTCCAGTTCACGAAATAGTTTGATAAAGACGCCCGCACAAGTCGCACTCACCTAAATTGCCCACCTCGTGACCATTCTGCATCACCACTTTGGCGAACCCCACCAATCGTTAATACACGCCCTTCGGCTTGGTCCTTGTCCTTGGAACTTCCCCTTACTTTGGTTCTTTCGCATGAAAGAACCAAAGTAAGGGGAAGTTCCAAGCGCTATTGAGCCACGCGCTGTCTGCTCGCTTTCGAAGCTGAGAGTCTCAATGGCCTTAATCGCGGCCAAGTGGAGGGCAGATGGGGCGTACCCGGCGGTGAACCCGCAGAACTATTAGAATTAGTTACCGCCCGCGAGTGCGGAATGTTCCTATTCCTTTCCGAGGACCATAGGAAGTTGTACGAGTCGGTAATGTAGGGTCGAATGCCGGCACATACTGCCCTTCGGTAGACCGTGAATCGGTTTGTTCTCGTCGACCCCACGTCGCCAGTCTTTTGATCTCGTGAAGTGCGCCATGCCAGAGCGTACGAAGGATCCTTCTCATGTCGCCTCCTTCCTCGTGCGCCTGACTAGCAGGTGACGGTTAAGTAGTTCAGGGACTGCACCGAGGCGTGGTAGGCCCCGCCAACAGCGTAGCCGTCTGTGATAACGCGATACGTCTGCGTGCCGAGATTTGAACAATCGTAGATGAAGTTACGGTCGACAGCGTTGACGTAGACATAGCCCGAATCCACGATCGTCAGGTTGCTCCAGAACCCGAGGCCAAGGTACCTCTGTAGAGTCACGCGCACCCGCTGGGGAGACCACCCCGTGCCAGAGCAAGTCTGGAAGCCCTCACCATCGATGGTGTTGGCGAACCTGCCTGGATCGGAAGCATAGACCGTACAAACCCAGGCCGCCGACGGCGTTATGGCGGCGGACGCGTTCACAGACGCACCTGACGTCCATTGGTATCCGGACAGAGGAAGATCCTTGTCGAAAGCCGGCACGATCCTGACCACGGGGCTAACCGTTGTTGCCGCCCCGGCACTCGGTGTAGACGCAAGTAAGCCGCTAACGACGACCAGGGCGGCAGTTGCAATCTTCAACTTTCTATATCTAGGCATAGATTCACACTTTCTGATGCGCGCGTTATCCGTGACACCCTTTCGATATTTACAAACGTCTCATCGGGCGCGCTTGTTCATGTTGCACCGCTGTGCCCGGGGAAGATATGCCAAGACCGTCCTCACATGTGGGGACTAATATGAGCGGGGTTGCGAAACGACGTCCGATAATTTGCACGTGCCACATTGTTTTCAGATAACGATTCGAACGAAGCCAATACTGATTGGAAATAGGTGCCGACAACCCCACCAATCGTTAATGCAACCTCAAATGAGGTGTCGGGGTTCGCTAACTCCTTGTATCGCTATGCCGAGAAGAATCACTAATCGCTAATACCCCCCTTTCGGGGTGGATCATATTTTTCGGAAATGTGCCCGTTTACAATTCTCTTCGGGCAGACCGCGCGCGTATGGCGGGAAGGACTATCGAACTGGCAGTAATCTTCATGAATGCTTAAAACGCAGAAGGTCAAGGAATAAATGGAAAATCCATGGCTGACTTTTTATCCCAAAGAAAATGCGCCGAAGTTCCACGACTTAGACAAGGCGCACGCTCAAGCATTTAATAAAGGAATAGAAGGTCACAATGAGTACAGACTGGCCGAGCATCTCGAACCATACCCGTATTTTGGAAATCCGATTGCAAATATCTTCGTTCTGCTGGCAAATCCAGGGGTAAGCAAAAGAGACGCTGATCCTAGTTTCCGAATTAACCCTGAGTATGTGAATCGAAACCAAAGAAATCTGAGACATGAATCCGCAGATTCTTTTTTGTCGTGGGTGCATTCACCGGATAATCCTGAACGGGAGAGCGAATGGATAATACCTCGGATCAGGAAAGTTGTTCATGAAACTTCTCTGGAACGAGTATCCAGCGGCCTATTTTTGATTAACTACCACCCGTACAATTCCAAATCTTGGTATCCGATCCCCTTCACATTTGAAACACAACGCTACTCATTCCACTTGGTTAGTGAAGCCATGAAAAGAAACGCACTAATAATAATGAGTAGGAACATATTGGGATGGTTTACGGCAATTCCTGGGTTATACGACTACAGAAACCGAGTAATGTTCAAAAGCTCTAGAAGCGTCCACATTTCCCAGGAAAATCTTGGAATCGAGACATACCAAGATCTATTGAAACGCCTTTGAATTCGTAATTGTTGGCATAGAATCTCTTTGGGCAACCCCGCTAATCGTTAATGCAACCTCATCTCCCAACTAGTTAAGGAGATAGCAAGGAGAGCACTAACTACTTCGGTGGAATCCGATGTTTACGGTTAGGACGCAAGAGGAAACCAACGTGTCCCCTGAACCCAGGAACACTGCAATCGAGCCAGGCCAAAACTTCGAAAATGCCACGAGTGTGCGTCAGTCGGAACAGTCGCCGTTGCCACGGAGACGATTGGACGAAGTAGGAGATAGGTTCGTCTTGTCCATCGGTCTCCATAAGAACAGGATAACCAGCAATCCCACTAATCGTTAATACACCCCCTTAATGGGGGAAAGTCCTATGACAACGATTAGGTGATAGGGAGTGATCCATCGCCGTTGAAATCAAATGCTCCCCAGGCGACTTCCCAAAAACATTCGCGTACCGAACTTTGATGTAAAAGGGGTCTCCACATCACATCCAGTAGCGGCCCACGCTTCCAGCGGCCACAGGCCAGGCAACTTGGACACGCGCAACCCATCGAACGGGCATGGAGGGAATAGACGCTACTGGATGTGATGTGGAGACCCCCTTATAGTCTTTTAGTGCTGAGCGAGATGTTCTGGAGGGCGAGGACGAATGCAAACTAATTCGCTGGAGGACACCAACATATTTGGTGACAGAGTGGAACTTCGATCAGTTAAACAAAGTGACTCTGAATTGCTTTTTCGCTGGTTAAACGATCCAGAGGTTTATCGCTGGTGGGGCGGAATGCCAATTGGCTCAGATGTAATTCAGCAAAAGTACCTTGGTTTACGGCGCCCGCAGGTTGGCAGTTACATTCTCGAAGTGACTGGGATGCCGATTGGTTACGCGCAAAGCTGTCAATTTGACGTCGGTGAAGGAAGTGTGGATTTGTTCCTGATCCCCGAGATGCGCCGCCACGGGTACGGAATCGCCGCCGCCAGGACGCTCGTCGAGTATTTGGCACAAGTTGAAGGATGGAGACGAATTACCGTGGATCCGGAGCAAGACAACATTCCAGCTCAGAGATTCTGGCGAAAGTTAGGTTTCGTTGAAACCGAACAAATCAACTTGGAAGGGAATCCCGTATTAGTTTTTAAGGGGTCTCCACATCAAAGTTCGGATGGCGAATGTAAATGGGATAGAGCCGCACCACACGCGGCAACCCCACCAATCGTTAATACGCCCCTAAAACCAAGGAGAAAACGAAGGAAATTACTCGTCAAGTGTTGGACTAAGTGGCATACAGTGTGGCGGTATGGAACGCCTTGGTGCCATCGATGCCGCTCAACGAATTGTTAACGCACGGTTCCCCGACGCAAGGGCCGCATTTCTTACAGGAAGTGCGCTGACGACGCGCCTCACCTCCACATCTGACTTGGATATTGTGGTCGTTCTGCCGGGCAGACCCGCACCCTTTCGGGAGAATATCCGTGAATACGGTTGGCCGGTGGAGTTATTTGTCCAAAGTCCTGCATCGATCAAATATTTTGTAGCCAAGGAGACGAGCGAGCATCACGCGACAACACTCAAGATGCTCTCTGATGGGCACATTCTTGTCTCGGTAAATGGCGAGGCCCAGAAACTACAGACGGAGGCCATTGACCGTTTCGCCAAGGGTCCCTCGTCGATATCGGTTGAGGAGATGGAAAGAAGGCGTTACACGCTGACCGACCAACTTGATGATCTAATCGGGGCCACAGATCCCACTGAGTTGCTCTACATCGGCCAACAAATACTCGTTGGCGCTAGCGAAC
>JACPZY010000212.1 GCA_016195215.1 Actinomycetota bacterium
GAGATGAGATGCGCCAAGTGGTGTAAGAAGGCTCCGGTGCCGGAAGATATATTTCTCGTCCCAACTTCGACACCTCTGGATCTGGCTCGAGTTAGAATTTCATCTTCAGGAATGAAAGCCTCCGCGTAGGTATGCATATCAACTTTCATCCAAGGCCTGCAATCCAGTCAATCAACAATCGAACACCGAAGCCGGTTCCACCCTTTGGGTTTTCTCCAGCATCATTATCACTTCGTGCGGGGCCAGCAATATCTAGATGGACCCACTTTCGTTTACCGGCAAAGTGCTCAAGGAAGAGTGCGGCAGTGACAGATCCTGCAGAAAATTTAGCCTGATCCGCAGTGTGGTTGAAATCTGCAACATCACTTGCTAAGGCTCCTTTGTAATCATCCAGCAATGGCATGTGCCAGACTCGATCGCCCGACTTCTCACCCAATGCACTGAGAGTTTTGGCGAGCGCCACATCTCTCGTATACATTGCCGCGTAGTTTCGACTTAAACCCGCAGTGGCCGCTCCGGTGAGGGTTGCTACATCCACTAAGTAATCAGGATTCAGGTTTTTATCTGCATAGGCCAGTCCGTCTGCAAGAACCAAGCGCCCCTCTGCATCAGTATTGATAACCTCCACAGTTGTGCCACCGTAGTGTGTAATAACATCACTCGGGCGCTGGGCCGTACTTGAAAGGGAGTTCTCTGCGCACATAAGTAGAGCAGTAACACGTACGCGCGGTTTAATTTCAGGCATCGCGCTGATGACACCGAGTACAGCTGCAGCGCCTGCCATATCGCTCTTCATACCGATCATTAAGTCATAAGGGCGTTTGAGCGAAACACCGCCGGTGTCAAAGGTAATTCCTTTGCCGACTAAGACGACGTGTGGCCACGAGTTGGATCCTTTTGGTGCGTATGTGACTTCAATGAATCGCGGTCCGGGCTGCGGTGAGGAATTTCCAACGGCAAGAAGACCACCAAACTCTTCTAGCTCTTTCCCGGAAAGTACCTTAATCGAAAGATCATTCTTCCTCGTTAGGACTTTTGCCTGTTCAGCCATCCACGCCGGTGTCTTAATATTTGAAGGAGTGTGAATCAAATCTCGCACAAGCCAAACGTATTTGGCCATCAATTCGGCTCGTTGAACCTCTGGCGCATGCGTATCGGCGATGAAAAATCTCGGAACTTCCGATTTGATATTAACAGTCTTTTGATTCCACTGATAGGTACCCAGAATCATGGCAATGGCATGTGCGCGAACATCAGTGCGTGAGGACGAGGCTAATGAGTAAAGTGATTTAGAAGTGCCACGTACTTTCCTTCCAAGCGCAGCTCCGGCATTTCGATACTCCGGAAGCGTCTGCTTTCCAAGTCCGACAAATATCAATCGTTCAGTTGGTACATCAGAATCACTTACTGGAATTTCGAACACTTCTCCAGCATTCCCCGTAGCTGAGAAGAAGGCGAGTTCATCGGCGAGATCTAATTCAAATTTGTTTTCCACTTTGCTGACCAACGCTCCGAAGGAAGGAAATACAAATTCCCCTTTATCGGATTTTGTAAATCCAATTGCTACAGCATCACATTGAAGGAGGGAATCAAGTTCAAGAGGCCGTGCAACAAGCGTCGGTATTTCCATGGCGCTCACGCTAGCGAAGTGAGTGGATTATTTCTTGACTAGCAGTTGTACCGCCGCGTGGAGCGCGTTTCCCAAATTTGAGGCTTCTTCGCCATTGAGTTCGACGACGAGACGTCCGCCGCCTTCGAGAGGGATCCGCATCACCAGACTGCGGGCTTCCTTGGTGACCTCCATTGGTCCATCGCCTGTACGAGGTTTCATGGCTGCCATCTTCCGACTCCTTCTCGTTCACTTCTGCACGCCAACCCTGCAGGGTTAACGATCCACACCTGCTCGCGGGATGAGAGAGAAGTATCTCGCATTTACCGCCCCAGCAGGAAATTGAGGGCCAAACCTTACATATTTAAGCGTGCGGTAAGTCGTGTTCGTCCGGCGATGATTACTCCCGAGACAGCCCTCTCTGGCACATGAAGAATTTCGGCAATTTCGGCCGAAGTTAGGGATCTGACGTAATAGAGGGTCAGAATGATCCGCTCCTCCTCAGGCAGACTGGCAAGCAATTGCGCCAGAGTCTCCGAGGTCATGGCTCCAAGGTTACAGAACCCGAGTTGGAGACGCAGTTGACCCAGGTTACTGGCATAGAAGTAGAGCTTCCTCCACGGTGGTGCTCCAGTAGAGCAACTCCTGTTGACCAGGTTTTACAAAGCCCTCCTCCTCCAAATGATCCAGGAGATCACGGAGTGGGCCATAAAGGTCAAATGGATCAAGGATGACCACCGGCTTGTTGTGGAATTTTAAAAATCTTCCAACCCATATTTCAAATAGCTCTTCTAAGGTGCCTGGGCCACCGGGTAGCGCGATAAATGCATCTGACATATCCTCCATCATTGCTTTACGTTCGCGCATAGAGTCAACGACATGCAATTCGTGATTGTCGTTGTCAGCAAATTCAATATCGACCAAATTCTGTGGAATAACGCCAATGGTCCGACCTCCGCTTGCCCGAACTCCGCGGGCCACAGCACCCATCATTGAAATATGTCCGCCCCCAGAAACCAACTCCCAATTTTTCGCACCTATCGCGCTTCCCAATTCGGTCGCCAACTCCAAGTACTTATTGTGAATCGTTGATGACGATGAGCAGTAAACACAGACACGCATCCCCGAAGGATAGGGGCTACCCTTTGACCATGTCGCCTATTTCACGCTCTGCCTCCGGCTATGGTCTTGCAACGGTCACTTTTGACGGAGTCGTCCTTGATACTTGGTTCCCTTCACCAATACTTGGCAATGGCTCAACCCCGGCATCGGATTTTCTCGAAGCTCTCATTGGCCGAGACGAAGATCGCCGCGTAGGGCGCGAACTACTCTTCATCGAGATAGATCTTGATGAAGCTCCTAAGAATGTGGTGGATATATATCTCCGCCTCCATTTACTTTCTCATCGATTAGTTCAACCGCGTGGACTATCCCTGGAGGGCATTTTCGGAATTCTCAACAATGTAGTGTGGACTTCACGGGGCCCGTGTGCCGTGGACAGATTCGAAGAAACACGCGCCAGGCTTATTGCTCAGCACGGAACTCTGACGGTATTCGGTATCGACAAATTCCCACGTATGGTCGATTATGTAATTCCCAGCGGAGTTCGGATCGCAGACGCAGATCGGGTACGCCTTGGAGCTCATCTGGCATCTGGCACCACAGTAATGCACGAAGGATTTGTTAACTTCAATTCTGGGACCTTGGGCAACTCCATGGTCGAGGGTCGAATATCTTCCGGAGTAGTAGTCGGAAACGGGTCTGATATTGGTGGTGGAGCTTCCATTATGGGAACCCTTAGCGGCGGCGGTCAAGAAGTTATTTCAATCGGAGAGAATTGCCTACTGGGTGCGAATTCCGGCCTTGGCATCTCGCTAGGCGATAACTGCGTTGTCGAAGCAGGCACCTATATAACCGCTGCTGCAAAGATCACTCTTCCTGACGGCGAAGTTGTCAAAGCGAGGACGCTTTCCGGTGCGAGCAACCTACTATTTCGCCGAAACAGTTTGGGAGGAAATTTAGAAGCTGTGACGCGTACCGGAGTTTGGGGCGGACTTAATTCGATTTTGCACGCTAACTAATGACTACTTCAAACCAAGCCGAAGGCAACTTCGTCCTACTTTGAAAAACGGTACCCGTAATCGTAACTTGCTTTCCTGCACTTGAAGTGCCCGTAATTTTTGCGACAGTTCCACTTGGATTTCTTGCCACAACTTGAACGCTTACAACATCGGGAAGACTGAATGCAGTGGCAACCAGGGTTTGGGTTACTGGGCGAATCCATTTTGCGTACCGCGAATTAAACGTCGGATCCAAACTCCAGGGATCGGGGACACTCACAGAATATGTAAGCGACGTTCCCCATGCATTGAGAGAGGATTCGGTCACGCCACCGGATGACGAAGAAAAATAGGCTCCGATCGGTTTTGAATTAAAGAGAATTGCCAATCCTGTTGATTCATCTGTTGAAGTTGAATTAACCGCTGCTTTCCAGAGAGCGCCATATGTTCTTTCGGCCTCCTTTGCGTATCCGACAAATGCTTGATCCTGCGAGGACCC
>JACPZY010000213.1 GCA_016195215.1 Actinomycetota bacterium
CCGGAATTGTTGATCCGCACATCTGGCGAACAACGGCTAGGTGGATTCTTGCTCTGGCAGAGTGCGCAATCGGAGTTCTATTTCTGCGAGGCGTATTGGCCAGATTTCAGACGGGTGGATTTTCTCAGGGCACTCCGCGCCTACTCACTTCGTCACCGCCGATTCGGCGCCTGATCCTCTATATTAAAGAGCTCCGCGCTCTTCGGGGAGCGAATTTCCCCCGTCGATCACAATCATCTGACCAGTTATATAGGAGGCTTCAGATGAGCAGAGCCATGCAATTGTGCTAGCGACTTCCTGCGGAGTGCCGGATCTCCCCATAGGGGTTGCAAGGCCATGACGCGCTTCAGATGTGGTCTGAGAATCGGTCGCAATCCATCCTGGCGCGACCGCATTGACGGTAATCGCATTGGAAGCCTCATCGATTGCGAGTGCGCGGACCATTCCCACCAGAGCTGCTTTTGCTGCAGCGTAGGCAAGATCGTTATAGATCGCGTTCACGTTTCCACTCGTACTCGCAACCATCACAATCCGCCCACCACTTTGCTGGCGAAGGTAGGGCAGTGCCGCTTGGGTAACTAGAAATGCCGTATCAACATTTCGAGCAAATGATTTTCGCCACGTCGGCAGCGAGATGGTGTCAATCGAATCAAATTCTCCCTCTGCGCTATCAATGACGCTCGTCATTCCCGCGTTATTAACGAGGCCGTCGAGGCCGCCGAGTTTCTCTACTGCCAATGTGACGAGTCCTATCACCTCTTCTTGACTGGTCAGATCTGCAGTAGCACTCGGAGTATTCAATTCTCGTGCTCGCTCTTGCACTCGTGGCGAGAGGGAAGTGAGAAAGAGCGATGCACCAAGTTGTTGAAGTGCGCGTGCTGCTGCAAAACCAATTCCTTGCGCTGAACCAGCGCCAGTTACGAGAAAGCGTTTTCCGGTGAGGTCAAACATCAATTACCAGGCGTAATCTTCGGGAGATGTTCTATAGCCCGGGAAAATCTCATTGAGCCGGGTGAGTTCTTCGTGGGACAATTCGACGTTGAGAGCGTGCAATGCAGAATCAAATTGCTCTTGTGTGCGTGGTCCAACGATGGGCGCTGTTACTGCAGGCTGCGCAAGTAACCATGCGAGGGCGATCTCGCCGGGTTCGCGGCCGATCTCGGAAGAGAAATCTTCGTAGAGTTGAATACTGGCACGGCGCTCATCTAGGGCTTCTTTCGCGCGACCTTCGAGACGGCGTCGTCCTTCCTTCTCCTTTTTAAGAACGCCACCAAGGAGACCACCGTGAAGAGGCGACCACGGCAGAATTCCAATTCCATAGCGCAGAGCAGCTGGGATTACTTCCCGTTCAATATCGCGCCTAAATAGGTTGTAGATCGACTGTTCAGAAATGAGGCCCATGAAATTACGTGACGCTGCCTGCTCCTGAGCCTGCGCCAAGTGCCATCCGCCGAAATTGCTACTGCCCACATAGAGAATCTTTCCCTGAGCAACTAAGAGCTCCATTGCTTGCCAGATTTCTTCCCAAGGAGTTGAGCGATCAATGTGGTGCATTTGATAAAGGTCGATGTAATCAGTTTGGAGGCGCTTCAAACTCGCATCGCAAGCACGGCGAATATTCAACGCCGATGCCCCTCTATTGTTGGGCCAAGAGTCAGTCTCTCCATAAAACTTCGTCGCGAGAACAACCTTCTCACGCCGTTGCCCGCCCTTTGCAAACCAACGCCCCACGATTTCCTCAGTACGACCCCAATGATTAGTCCCGCCATAGCGATTAGCAGTGTCAAAGAAGTTGACCTCATTCGCAATTGCAGAATCCATAATTGAGTGTGATGTTGACTCATCAGTCTCTGGACCGAAATTCATGGTACCTAGACAGATACGACTGACAGAGAGACCTGAACGACCGAGATTCTTAAATTTCATAGATCCAACCTACCGATAAATTGTGAGGTAGGTAATAGTACTTGGCGTATCTCACTCAATTTCACGTGGATTTCCAACTCTCGGTGTGCGAGTATGAATCGTAATGAAGAGGTGAACCCTTTTCGCCTAGACCTCACTCCTCGTGAGTCCTGTTCTCTCGAAAAAGCAAGCCACCTTCAATTGCCCCTGGGTGACGCTCTGAGTTTCCTAGGACAACTTCTAAAAGGAGAAACAGTGAAAGCACTTGTTTATGAAGGTCCAGGAAAGAAATCCTGGACGGAAGTACCAAATCCGATAATCATCCACCCGACAGATGTAATCGTTAAAGTTGATACGACCACCATCTGCGGTACCGATCTACATATTCTCAAAGGCGATGTTCCTGCTGTTGCCAGTGGCCGCATTCTGGGTCACGAGGGCGTCGGAACAATAACCGAAATTGGTTCCTCGGTGAGCAGCTTCAAAGTTGGCGATCGGGTAATCATTTCCTGCATTAAGTCCTGCGGACATTGTCCCAATTGCAAGATGGGGTTGTACTCCCATTGCTTAGCCGACGAGGGCGTTTCTGGAATCGGGTGGATCTTTGGACACTTGATTGATGGAACACAGGCTGAATTTGTTCGCGTGCCATTCGCTGACAACTCACTCTACAAATTGCCTGCAGGCGTCACTGATGAACAAGGCGTTATGCTCTCTGACATTTTGCCAACGGGCTTTGAAATTGGTGTGCAGTATGGCCAAGTCAAACCAGGAGATGTTGTCGCTGTAATCGGAGTCGGGCCAGTGGGCTTGGCTGCGATTGCGACTGCGGGACTATATGGCGCAGCAAAGGTTATTGCGATTGATCTTGATTCAAACCGTCTCGAGCGCTCGAAAGACTTTGGCGCAACTGACACGGTTCTTTCAGGAACGGCCAATTGGAAGGAGCAAGTATTGGCTCTTACAGATGGCGCAGGTGTTGATGTCGCAATTGAGGCTGTTGGAGTCCCTCTAACCTTCACAATGGCGGCCGAGATTGTTCGCCCTGGCGGTCACGTGGCGAATGTGGGTGTTCATGGTAAGTCAGTGGATCTTCACATTGAGAATCTCTGGATCCAGAACATCAATATCAGCATGGGATTGGTCAATACCGATACGACACCTATGTTGCTCAAACTTGTTGCGGAGAAGAAGATTCATGCGGAGAAGTTGGTAACTCACCGCTTCACCTTCGACCAAATAATCGATGCCTACGACACCTTCTCACG
>JACPZY010000204.1 GCA_016195215.1 Actinomycetota bacterium
GGTGTAGTAGTGATCGCAGAGATTGGTTCGACCTTCCTTGCAACGTCTGCAATTGCCACATGAGACACCTGCACCGCAGGCGACTCGCTTTCCTAACAGGTGCCGAACGTTTACACCTGCCTCAACTACTGTGCCAATAAATTCATGACCCAAAATTGTTGCACCGACATGCTTGCTGTTCGGATGTGGATTCTTCAGTGGAACCATAATGCTTCCTTTTGCGAATTCGGTCGCATCGGTTCCGCACAATCCGTTATAAGAAACTCGAATCAATACCTCGTCATCACCAAAGTTTGGAATCGGCACGTCCTCTACTCGTAAATCGTGGAGGTCGTGAAGCACCGCTGCTCTCATTGTCGCCATTAGGAGGCCTTATTGGTGACATGAACCTTTACCTGGCTCTTGTCGTTCAACACGGTTTGGTAGGCCTTATCTGCCTGGGAGATGTCAAACGACGACGTCACTATTGATGAGAGATCGACATCCGTGCGGGACAGGAACCGAATCGTTTCTGGCCAAACACCAGGCGAACCGATAATGCCGCGAACCTGTAGTTCCTTCGACTGTATCTGCCCTAATCGTGCTGGAGCTTCACCACCGATGCTGATTCCAATAATCACGATGCGTGCGCGGAAGCCAGCGACATCTAATGTATTGGCCATCGCCTGCGGCTTACCGCTTGCATCGATAACAACCGTTGGTCCGGCGCCGTGAGTTAAATCCTTCACTTCTTGAAGAAAGTTGCTCTTGGTCGGATCAACGATGATTTCCGCACCCAAACCTTGCGCGATCTTGGTTCGCGCTGGCGATGGTTCGACAACGATCACGCGAGCACCTTTTGCTGCGGATGCCGCAATAACGCCCAGCCCAATCGGACCCGCGCCAAAAACCATGACCGTGTCGCTTGCATCCATATTGTCAGCGCGAATGGTCGCGTAATAGCCGCAACTAAAAGGTTCGACCAAGGCCCCTTGGGTATAGGAAACATTGTCCGGAAGTTTGTGCAGCCAGTCGGCCTTAGCTATGAAGAACTCCGCCATTGCACCGCTGATGCTGAAACCAAAGTGTTCTTGGCCGATGACACACTCGCCTACAACCCTGTCGCCCGTCTCATATTTCGTCACCTTTTTGCCGACCTCGATTACCTGGCCAGACCATTCGTGGCCAGGAATCACCGGATACTCGAATGGAATAATGTATCGACCTTCGAGTAATTCAATATCTGAATGACAGATACCAACGGAACGACTCGCAAGCAATACTTCATCATCGGCGATATTTGGGATGGCGAGTTCATTGACCGCCATAACGCCCGGGGAAATGAACTGAAGTGCTTTCATATTTATACCAACACCATTCCGCCATCAATCATGATGGTCTGTCCAGTCATGTAATCGGAGTCGCTTGAAGCTAAGAAGAGAGCCGTTCCTACAAGATCTTCGGCTAGTGCCGGACGACCCATCAATATTCCTGAGGAGAAATCTGCCATGGCCTGTCCGGGTTTCTCCGATTCACCTATCTCCATCAAATCCTTGTCCAATGTGATCCACAACGGGGTATCTACAACACCTGGAGCAAATGAGTTACATGTGATGTTGTGCTTAGCAAGATCCCGGGCAGTTGCCTGTGTGAGTGCATTGACTGCAAATTTACTGGCGCAGTACGGTACGAACGCTGGATAACCCTGTCGGCCCGCAATTGACGCGGTATTTACGATCTTGCCGCTTCTCTGGGGGATCATGTATTTCGCGCCTTCCTGGGTGCAGATCAATACGCCAAGTGCATTGACGTTCATGATCGCATTCCAGTTTTCCTCAGTAACCTTGAGCAAGGGCATTGGTTTGTTGAATCCGGCATTGTTGAAGAGAACATCGAGGCCGCCTGACCATCCTACAAATTGTGCAAAGGCCGATTTCACTTGATCTCGCTTTGAAACATCACCTGATAATGAAATCGCCTGACCTCCGGCCGCAGTTATCTCTGCAACCACCGCATTGGCAGCTGCTCTGTTCAGATCCATGACTCCGACGCTGGCTCCCTCGGCCGCAAAGGCCTTGACGAAACCTCGACCGATACCGCTTCCCGAGCCAGTGACGATGATTCTTTTCCCCGAAACTCTGCCCATGAGCATCCCCTTTGAAGCGTTGTGCAAGATTGGTTAAGGAAATTTATTCCCCAATGACCGAAAGTGTCAAGCAACGATTAACGTTTGACCCCTATTTCCGCCTCCTCCTTCTTTTTATGTGTAGTCTGACATAACATAGCCAGAGGGCGGGGCATGGCCTTGGGGCGGACCGGTGTAACCGACGGAGAGGGATGGAGGGGTGAAGATGGCAGAAGAGGCACTGATCGTTGGAGTGACAGGTATTGGTGGAAACAACATTGCCCAAGAGTTATTGAAGGCTGGACTCACAGTGCACGGGCTTACACGCAAGCCAGGCATCACTATTCCTGGAGTTCATCACATTTACGGCGATGTACTTGATCCCGCCAGCCTCAACAGAGCGATTGCTGATATCAACGTTACTCATCTTTTCTTTTGCACTTGGTCTAAACAGAACAGTGAAGCTGAAAATATCAAAGTCAATGGCGCGATGTTGCAGAACACCGTCGACGCATTAAAGTCAAAGAAGAGCATGGAGCATGCCGTACTCATCACTGGTTTGAAACATTATCTTGGACCGTTCGAGGCATATGCTGCCACACCGATGGAGACTCCCTTTAAAGAAAGTCAACCACGACTTCCAATCGAAAATTTCTATTACACCCAAGAAGACATCCTCTTTAAGGCTGCAGCAGAACAAGGCTACTCATGGTCGGTTCATCGCCCGCACACCATGATTGGTTGGGCTCTGGGCAATGCGATGAATATGGGAGTCACGCTCGCTGTTTATGCAAGTATTTGTAAAGAGACCGGCCGACCATTTGTCTTCCCTGGATCAAAGGAGCAATTTAACGGGGTAACCGATGTCACTGATGCACGATTATTAGCCCGGCATGCACTTTGGTCAGCAACAGCGCCAACAGCAAAGAATGAGGCATTTAATACTGTTAATGGCGATGTTTTTCGCTGGCGGCAACTTTGGCGATTGCTTGCGGAGTATTTTGGACTGCAAGATCCAGGGTATCCAAGTCAAATGATTCCCTTAGAGTCGAAAATGGCGGATGCAGATGAAATCTGGGCAGGAATGGTCACCAAATATGGGCTTGCTCCGTACAGGGCATCCGAAATCGCATCTTGGTGGCACACTGATGCCGACCTTGGCCGACAAGTTGAAACCTTTGCAGACATGGGCAAGAGCCGCAATGCAGGTTTCCGCGAAGTCCAGGTAACCCCGGATTCATTCTTCGATCTCTTTGATCGACTTCGAGAGGCAAAGATCATTCCGCCTCGATGAATTAAATATCTGGAGGATCAAAGGCTCTCTACAAACAACGTTATGGTCGCCACAAGTTCACTGAGTACGCGTATGGAAGCTAAGGGATCTCCCGATATTTCCAAATCATGGTTTGCATCTGGTATTTCGAAGACTTGCTGGCCGCTTGCCCTCGCAATATCTCCATTCCAAAGGCCATCTGCCGTTCCACCTACCAAGAGAGTTTTACTTGACACGTTTTTTAATGCAATTATAAGTTGTGGACGGTTAAGTACTGGAGTTAGCCAAATTGCTGGCCACTCGCGTTGTACTACTTGCGGTAAGGCAAGCGAACCTAGTGATTTGCCAACAACGAGCGGATTTTTGTCGGCCACCGCATTCAGGACTGATTTCACCCGGCTTATCACCGCTTCATCTGATGCGCGATCTTCGAGGTTCCACCACACCTCTTCCACTGACCAGCCTTGATGTAACAGCACTTGGCGCACGTGGTAGAGGACGGGATGGTTCGGCGAATAACTAGCGCCCGGTAGTAATACAGCCGTACGGCCGTTAGTACCTTGGTAGAAAGTCACAAAGTGAGTTTAGCAACTTGGCGCGCAAGCTCATCGCGCACATATTCAAGTTCGCGAACTACATATTCGGTAATGTCACCAGTTTTGAGGTGTTCTGGGAGAACATCCCAGGTATACGTTTCAATTTCGAGATGAGTCGAAAGTGGGGTGCGAGCGTGCACCTTTAGAGCATCATCAATTCCGCCACGGGTGGTTTGGAAGGGTCCCAAATCCTTAAGAAATACCGGAACGTGGAAATGGGTGCGCCATTCACGAGGGCCGGGGTCCTTCTCCCAAGCTGAAATTGCATCTTCAAGGTTCAAAAAACGAGTTATAACCCCATCGCGTAGTTGGGTGGTTTGTGACAGATATATCGTTCCAGTGTATTTTTTGAGTTCTTCAACGATATCAGCGGTCACATTATCTACACGTAAGGCCGCCGCCTCTTGAAGTTTGAAAATTGGAATGCCCGCTTGAGAAAGTTGGTCTATGTCATTACCAATATCTTCGAACTCCACTGACTGGTGGCAGATATCTAGTACAACACCGAGATAGCGGCGGGTGGCGCTAAAGACTTCGGCAAGTGGCTGCCCAGAGTATTTGGAGATTCTTTCTGCTGCCGACAATGAATACATCTTCGTTTTGAACCAGTCGACAGTTTCCGGAATAGTTTCGAGGAAACAAAACGGTTCTGGCTCCACAGCCAATTTCACTCGGCGTCCGGTTTTCTTTTCTAAGTTCATTAAATGAGCTATAACTTTGTATATATTCTCATTAAACTGGGCAGCGTAAGACTCCGTAGTAACTTTAGGACGGAAGGCAAGCGGCGCAGTTTGAATCGTGGGTTCTACCTCTGGCCCCGTTACTTCAGTCAAGATGTCAGCAATATTCATTGTGTACTTTGTGCGTGATTCTGTGGTCCAATCAGGTTCGTAAACCTTCTCTTTCACAGTTTCGCCTTTAAACGGACCAAATGGAAATGCATTGACAGTGAAAACGTAGAGTTGGTTGTCGTCAAGGAATTTCTTTAACCAAATTCGCTCTTCTGGTTTCGCGATAAGTTCTTCGACAGATGCATTAGAAAGGCGCAAGGAGACGCCCATTGGAGCATCTGGACAGAAAAGTTTCTTTACTTCAGGGACGTAGGCCTGAAGCGAGTTCTTCATCTCGGGCCATGTATCTCCAGGGTGTACGAGGGTCGAATATGTTAGATGTCCATAACCGTTCCCAAGGTCCAAAATTATTCACCGTTCCCAATATGGTTGAAGGTGGAAGTGTTCAGATGCGATTGCGAGGCACGGGTAGTGTTTAGGGGACCATTGACACCGAAATAGCGCTGCCCTGCTACCAATAATTCCTCCGCTGGGAATTTTGTTATGACTTCACATCCGGTTGCGGTAACCACAAGTTCTTCCTCAATGCGAGCAGCGCCGAAACCATCCTTAGCAGGCCAGTACGTCTCGAGAGCAAAGACCATTCCTTCTTCGAGGGTCTCTGGGTGATCCAACGAGACCATCCGGCTGAAGATGGGACGCTCCCATATGGAGAGTCCCACACCGTGGCCGTACTGGAGGGCAAATGCGTCCTCCTCGTTGGCGAAGCCGAACTCCTGTGCCGTGGGCCAGACTTTGACGATGTCGGCCGTTGTCGCACCGGGTTTAACGAGAGCAATCGACTTGTCCATGTATTCGCGACAGATTGTGTATGCGTCCCGTAATGCTGGAGAGGCGCTACCAATGGCGAAGGTTCGGTAGTAACACGTGCGATATCCCATATAACTATGCAAGATATCGAAAAAGGCTGGATCTCCAGGACGTAGCGCACGATCGCTAAAGACATGGGGGTGAGGAGAGCAGCGTTCGCCGGAGATGGCGTTTACTCCTTCGACATGTTCTGAACCTGCGTCATAGAGGATCTTGCTGACCAAGCCAACACACTCGTTCTCCTTCGCGCCGGGCCGGAGGAATTCATAGAGTTGGTCGTAGGCGGCATCCACCATTGAGGCAGCCGTTGTCAGTAAGGTGATTTCATCTTTAGTTTTGATCCGCCTGGCAGCAAGAAAGAGTTGCTGGCCATCGACGACCCGAATTCCCTTGGCCTGCAGGGCGAACATGACGGGGGGCTCGATGATGTCCACTCCTAAAGGCTCGTTCTCCAAGCCGTGAATTTTCAGGACTTCATAAATCTTCTCGGCCACCGACTCCGCCTGGCCTGCGCTCGGACTGATCGCTCCGCGAAGAGTGGAGATTCCTGCTCGCGCGCCAACCCCGGTAGCTCCGTTGTGGTGGGGCGCGTGCCCGTTGCTGCCAGCATCGGCATGTGCTTGATCTAGCCAAGGGGTGTAGAGCTGGTGGTGTTTGGCGGCGGAACCGAAGTCCCAGAGGATCGGCTCTCCTCTGCGAGGAAGAAGTGAAAAGCGGATCATCTTATCCATCGCCCAGGTGCCGATATGGGTGGAGGTCATGTAGCGGATATTGTGGAAATCGAAGGTGAGGAGGGAACCTATGCTGGACTTCTCCAGCTCCGCTTTCAAACGGGCCAGTCTCTCAGAGCGCAGCCGCTCAATATCTAGCCGGTTCTCCCAGTCAACGCCCGTGTGGCCGTAGGTGGCGATCGCCATTCTTCACTCCCGATCAGTATGTTCAAGATGTTCTCTCACAGTTAACATCAGATAGATGAGGGTGTCAAGACTTTAGAAGTTGTTGTCCTACCTATTTAGTGGCAGTGCAGCCGTGCACAAACCAGATGCCACGAAATGGCATGGTGCCCTTATTTCGAAATTTGTGGGGGATGGAGGAATCGAATCCGATCGAATGGCCTTTGGAGAGGGTCAGGACTAGGTCCCCGATAGTGGCTTCGATTTCCCCTTCGAGTGCGTATCCGTACTCAAAGCCATCGTGGAGGAGCGGTTCTCCGCTCCCATTGGACTGGGCGCCCGGCTCGTAGATGATCTCCATGAAGTTGACCGATTTTTCCGAAGTCGCCGCTAGGCGCTCCCATTGAACGCCAGAGTCCATAGTAATCAGGCTGCGATTTGAAGGGTTGACCGCGGAAATCCTGGCTCTGGATTCATCCCAAGCATCGCTCGGAGTCTCAAAGTTGTTCCGGCTTACTTGCTCGACTTCCACTTCGGTATCTGTTGATACTTGCCCGTTCCAATGGGATTCAAAGAGAACATCGACTGGGACTCCAAGAAGTCTGGCAAAGGAGTACAGGGTCGCGACAGAGGGTTGAGATTTTCCATTTTCAATCTGAGAAACGAAGGAAGGGGAGACATTCAGTTGGCGAGCAACCTCTCGAAGGGAGAGTCCAGCCTTTAGACGAATTTCTTTTAGTCGGGGACCTAGATACTGAACCGGATCTCTCATGATTCTCTCTCGCACGCTCACTGGGCCAAGACTTGTCTAAAGGCCACTAGAAAAACCATTATTCCAGTGTTTACAAGCGCTGTACAGGACGCCGAGAGATTGGGTTCTTACGCGTCTTGGGTGTCCTAGTGTTCGTTGTTAGAGATCATCCTTTGGACACTGTATCGAGAATGCTTGTTCTACCCAGCTGGAAAAACGGTGGGGTGTTGTGATAATTCAAGGCGAGTACGGCGGATATGTCCGAATAGGATTCGCTCGGCATCTTCAACGTCATTTTTGAGGATGGCGGTAAGAAGCAAATGGTGTTCATAATGTGCCGGCTTGAATCCATCGTTGACAAGTAGCCTCGTATAGGCACGGCGATAGTGCTGCGTTGTATTCCAGAGACGCTGGACCATTTCACCCAGTAGAGCCGTTTCCGCTCCGGCGTAGGAGAGCAAATGGAATTCACGATCCAATTTCAGAAATTCTTCGACCTCTTTGTTCTTCTCCATTTGATTTTTCAGCTCTGCAAGTTGATCGATTTTTGCCTGTGTTAGATGAGGAATGCTTAGCCGTAGTAACAATGGTTCAATTCGTTCGCGAATTTGATACATCTCTTCACATTCGGCCAGACTCAACTGCGCGATCCAGGCCCCCGTGTGGGCGACAAGATTGACTAAGCCATCAGCTTCCAACATCCGAAGTGCCTCTCGCACTGGAGAGCGACTGGCTCCAAATTGTTCTGCGATATCCTCTTGCCGAAGTCGCACCCCGGGTGGGTATTTGCCCCCAAGAATGTCTTCTTTGAGTGATGCCGCAATACGGTGGCTCGTTGCAAGTTCGCTTTCAGAACTTACTGACATTTATCTCACCGCTTCTTTATTTGTCTGGATTGGCTGGATGCCAGAGTCTAAAGGGAGTGGTTTTCTCATAGGCCTTGCCATTGGGGAAACTCACAAGCTCCATCTGCATTCCCCAAGGAGTTAGGAAGTACACCCACGTTTGCCCCTCGCTCGCGTTGCGGCTTAGAGTTGGTTCACCGAGGAATTGAACATCTTTACCTTTCAGGTATTCAAATGCTTTTTCAAAATCGTCAACGTAAAAAGCTAAGTGATGACCACCAATGTCGCTATTCAACGGCTGCGGAGCGGGCGGCTCAAATGGTTCGTATTGGAATATTTCGAAATTGGGTCCCTGCTTGCACCGGAAAAATCGCAGTTCGCGCATGACGGTGCGGGGATGGACATTGAGGTGCTCTTTCATCCAATTGTCGTCGCGAACGAAAGGTCCCAGGGAGTAGACGAATTCGCATCCGATCACATCGACAAAGAAGCGTGTGGCCTGCTCCAAATCGGGCACGGTAAAACCGATGTGCTCGGTGCCACGAAGTCCAGGAATTCCAGTTGCCATGTCAGACCTCAGATTCTTCTAGTTGCTCTAATTGGATCCAATAGTAGGGAAATAAGGAAGAAAATGGGGGCAAAGAGGGTAAATTTCGGTTAAAAACCTTGCGATTGGACTCAATTCCCTTTACAGTTCTGTTCAACCCCGGCCGGGACTCTCTTGGTCGCGTCCTTCTCTCGAGGAGATCTTCCATGGCTGACCATGCCGCTTTGTTACCCAGCAAACCTTGGGTTGAACTTCGAACCACGTCGGAGGATTGGAAAACGGCTGACCCCGCACTCCTTGCCACGATGTTGGGCCAACTCCATCTCATCCGCGCATTCGAAGAAGCGGTGTTGGAACTGGCTGGAGAAAGTTTGGTTCATGGTCCAGCCCACAGCAGTGTTGGTCAAGAAGGTGGTGCTGTCGGATCGATTGTCGGTCTCGGAACTGCGGATGCCATCAATGGATCGCACAGAGGCCATCATCAATTTCTCGCTAAGGTGATCAACCATGTATCCGGTGGAAAATTGGATCTCAATAATTTAGTAACTGATGAGATTCAAGTTGTTTTACAACGCACCCTTGCAGAGATTCTTGGTTTAGCTCAGGGCTATTGCAGTGGTCGTGGCGGTTCGATGCACTTGCAGAATTTCGAAGCAGGTGCCCTTGGCACCAATGCGATTGTCGGTGGCGGAGTTCCTCTTGCTGCGGGAAATGCTTGGTCACAGAAGCGTGCTGGTACCGAGAACATCACAGTCTCTTATTTTGGTGATGGCGCCGTAAACATCGGTTCAGTACTCGAGACCATGAACCTTGCATCCGCGTGGAAGTTGCCCCTCTGCTTCTTTATTGAAAATAATTTGTACGCCGTCTCTACTCATGTAAGTGAAGTAACTGCAGAATCGCGTCTCTCTGCTCGTGGCTTAGGTTTCGCAATTCCGTCTTGGCGTGTAGATGGGATGGATCCTCTAGCAGTTCACATGGCTATGAAGGAAGCAGAGACACTAATGCGCGGAGGCGAAGGCCCAGTGATAATTGAAGCTGAGGTCTACCGATACTTCCATCAGAATGGAGCATTTCCAGGAAGTGCTTTCGGATATCGGAGCAAGGAAGAAGAGGCACAGTGGCGTGATCGAGATCCGCTTCTCCGGGTTGCGAATGAAATGATCGCACTTGGTCAAATCGATCAGGCTGGTGTCGATTTTGTACGCGAGCAGGCCGTTGCCGCAAATAAAGAAGCTGTTGCAGCGCTAGTAGAGGAGAACCCGGATATTCCAGGTAAGCGTCGGATCCGTCCAGAACTCTGGCCAGATGCGAATTTTGTAAATGTGGGCGTACGAGGAGACGCAAGTGAATTATCTGGCGCTCGCACTCTTGAACCGCCTACTTACTCCGGGGTCACCAAGACTTCTAAGTTTGTTGATGCAGTTGCGGCAGTCCTTGACCGTCGCATGGAGACCGATAGTCGAATCGTGATCTTAGGGGAGGACATTCACCGCCTCAATGGCGGAACCAATGGCGCGACAAAAGGTCTGTCTAAGAAATACCCGGATCGAATTCTAGGTACTCCTATTAGTGAGAATGCTTTCGTTGGTCTTGGCGGCGGCATGGCACTCGACGGCCGATATCGCCCCGTTGTTGAATTTATGTACCCCGATTTTATGTGGGTCGCTGCCGACCAAGTTTTCAATCAGATCGGGAAGGCGCGCCATATGTTCGGCGGTAAGAATCCCGTTCCACTTGTACTGCGAACCAAAGTTGCGATGGGAAGTGGATACGGCTCACAACATTTGATGGATCCAGCGGGCATATTTGCCACCGCTCCAGGCTGGAGAATAGTGGCTGCCTCCACTCCGGCAGATTACATCGGATTGATGAATGCTGCTCTCGCTTTGGAGGATCCGGTACTAGTTCTTGAACACGTCGATTTGTACGGTGATTTGGGTGAAATCCCCGAGACAGACTTGGATTATCAAATCCCATTTGGCAGAGCCAACGTCCGTCGCGCAGGAAAGGAGGTGACCATACTTACTTATTTGTCGATGGTTAAACATTCGTTGACTGCCGTCGAACAAACAGGCATTGATGCTGAGGTAATCGATCTTCGCTGGCTCGACCGCGCCAGCTTTGACTGGGAAACAGTGGGAGCAAGTATTCGCAAGACAAACAATGTGATGATCGTGGAACAAGGCACACGCGGTACTTCATACGGTGGGTGGGTCGCAGAAGAAATTCAGAACCAATTCTTCGACTGGTTGGATCAACCAGTGGAGCGAGTAACTGGAGGAGAAGCATCGCCCAGTATTTCGAAAGTACTTGAGCGTGCTGCTATCGCTGGCGTCGAAGAAGTCGTTGCCGGAATTCAGCAAGTGCAAAAAGGATTTGGCGGTACGAAATAAGATGACAAGCATCATGAGAATGCCAGAAGTCCTGGCGAATGCAACCGAGGCAACTATCGCTAAATGGCTCGTTGAAGAGGGTGTTGCCTTCACGACTGGGCAACCCTTGGCTGAAGCCGAGACCGAAAAAGCTTTAGTAGAAGTGCCCGCCGAAATCGACGGAATTCTTGGCCGCAAATTAGTAAAGGAGGGCGCTTCAATTTCCGTGGGCGCACCAATTGCCGTGCTGTTGGTGGCGGGCGAAACTGATGCCGACATAGAGACGATTCTAGCCAATGAAAACATCTCCCCCTCTTCAGCTCCTTCTACCGCACTTGTCGCCCCATCTACCGCAACAGTTTTCGCTCTTGTTAACGCCACAGCAACCACCGAGAGA
>JACPZY010000194.1 GCA_016195215.1 Actinomycetota bacterium
GGAGATGTAAAAGTGAAACAGGTCTCCAACTCACGACTCGATCAACTCTGTACGCGAAACCTTGATTGGATCGCAATCGCAAGGTAGCCGTAGCCCAACTCCTAGGCTGGATTTTTTAAGGCCTCTGAGATCGCAGCAGTATGAGCAGGTGTTGAGCCACAGCATGAGCCAATAATGTTCACACCTAGTTCCTGCATTTCGCAGGCGAATTTACCCATCTCCTCGGGAGTCCCTTGGTACTGGAAAGTGTCCCCAACCAGGATGGGCATACCTGCATTTGATTGCGCAATGATGAAAACTCCCTCGGGTCGAGCACTCACCATCTCCTTCGCGATCACACGCATTTCATCTACACCTCGTCCGCAATTTGCGCCGATGATTCGCACGCCCAATGCGGAGAGTCTCTCGACTGCCTGCGCCGGTTTTACTCCCATCATGGTTCGCAAATTTGTGTCAAAACTCATGGTGGCGATTATTGGCAAGGACGGAGCTACTTGGTGGACAGCATTGACGGCGGCCTCAACTTCGCCGAGGTCGCTCATTGTCTCAATAAGTATTGCGTCAACCCCCCCAGCGACAAGTCCACGAATCTGCTCGACAAAGATTTCTTGCGCGCTCTCCATCGTGAGCGTTCCCATTGGTTCCATTAAATCTCCGGATGGACCGATATCGCCCATCACAAAAGTTGTGGGATGGCGATCAGCAACTCGACGGGCAATCTCTGCGCCTGCCTTATTTAGTTCTTCAACTCGTGACTCAAGCCCATGGAGCGCGAGGCGCCCACGAGTGCCACCGAAAGTATTTGTGGTGATAAATCGTGCACCGGCTGTTGCATAATCCTCAAGCACCGCTTCGATCTCTTCTGGTTTTTCTACGTTCCAAAGTTCCGGGGCTCCACCGTCATCTAATCCGCGCGACTGCAAAATTGTCCCCATGGCGCCATCGGCAGGTAGGGAGGATTTGGCGAGAGAGTCATAGATGGTCGATATCATTTTTCTCCTAGCGAATTGAGAATATTAAGGAGATGAGTCTCGGTGAATTTCTCTTCTAACTCTGCTGCGATGCTCTCGGCCAATTTTTGAGGTTCTCTATCTGAATCGACCCACGGATCCCGAATCCACCCATTTGTGTACGCATCGGCGTCGATTTCTCCCATGCGCATTGCCGCCTCGTCGATAGCCTCTTGAAAGCGGGAGGGAAGAAGGATCTTGATGACTTCAGCGCCCTGGCGCGCGATCACCATGCTAGGTATTTCGTGCCAGCGAGTTATTTGGTATTCAGACATGGACAGACCCTACCAAGAAGGAATGGTGCCCAGGGTGCGGCGAATTTCACTTAAGAACCCTGAACTGGGCCAGAGTCGAGTCTGTGGCATAAGCAATACGAACTCCATCGCTCTTTGCGGAAATCAATCCATCCAAGATCTCTTGCGTAATGATTTCCCCAGGGGCTAGAACAGGTACCCCAGGTGGATACGGTGCGATCAAATCTGCGCTGATCCGATTTATGGCATCTTTCACGGTGACCATTTCACTCTCTGCAAAGTAAGCATCGCGAGTGGACCTGGCAATCGTTGGCTTTATTGACCAGCTAATAGCAGAACTACTCTCTCTTCGTGGACCAATATTCCTTTGTAGGATTGGAATGAGAGCATTGGCAAGTTGATTGAAGGTGCTTGCACTATCCGCAATAGTTGCATGAAAGATTAATGTGTCTCTATCTGCCATCTCCACTCGCACTCCATTAGGGATGAGTTCGTTTTCTATGGCCAAGCCATCCGCTCCGAGTATGTTGGCTCTTAATACCAATTTAGCGGGATCAAAACGATCTGTCGCAAAGTCTGCTGGCGTGAGAAGGATTTCGCTTCCAAATTCATCGCACATCCGAGTTCGGAAGAGGGAAATATTTTCTAGTAGTGTTCCAAGTAATTCTTCTCCCCTCAATTCCAAGAGAGCCCTGACACCGTCGATGGAAGCAAGTGGCGCACCTGCCGGCGACGTCGTGTGTGTGGACTCAAAACCTTGTTCTAGTCGCGCACGATTGAGCAATTCTGTTTTTGCAACCGCGATAGCCGAGGCGCTATACCCAGGCAATGCTTTGTGAATGCTTGTAACAAAAGCATCTGCGCCAATTTCCATCGGATTCTTTGGAAGGGCCGGGTGGAAACCAAAATGTCCTCCCCAAGCTGCGTCGATAATGACCGGGATTCCGTTCTGGTGTGCCCTATTTATTAACGGTGGTAGATCAGAAAGGGTCCCAAGATAACCGGGTTCCGTTAGGAGCAATGCGATTGGCTTCTGAGGTAACACTCGTTCAAATTCGCTTAGCGCTATTCCAATTGGTACACCGGTTAGGGCATCAATTTCGGGACAGAGCCAGAGTGGCTCAAGTCCGGCCAAGACAAGGGCAGTGATGACAGAGCGGTGCGCTGTTCGGGTGACTGCAACTTTATCGCCAGGTTTTCCAAGTGAAAGGAGAATGGCTTGATTTGCGTGTGTGGATCCGCCGGTAGTAAATCTGACCCAATCGCCTCCCCAGAGTTGGGCTGCCAACCTCTCCGCTTGCTTCAGAACTCCTTTAGTGAGTTTCATTTCATCAAGGCCACCAAATAAAGGAATATCCGAATCTACAACCCTCCCTAGACCCTCATCCAAAAGTGATGCTCTCTGCTTGTGTCCTGGAGTCATAAAAGGCTGATTGGTTCTCTCTAAGTAAGATAGGTATGAATCGAGCAATGGTGCAGAATTACGTAGTCCCGATTTCGTCATTACCCCATCATTGCCTATTTTGAGAATCATTTGCTGGGATATTGCTCAAGTATCTGCCGGAGCGAATTTACAAATTTGAGTGATTCATCGTGCTCTCGTTGCCAGATATTGCGACCAAATATTAGTCCAGTTGCTCCAGCATCCATTGATTCCCTGGCCTTTTCAAACATGGCGTCATCGCCTGCCTTTTCGCCACCGGAGACAAGAACGAGTGTTCTATTGGCCGATTTCACGACGGCATTTATTGCTTGTTGAGTTGTAAAATCTGCGTCGTATTCCTTTTTAACATTTGTACGCAAATCTGGGTGGGGAAAATTCACCTTCACGATGTCGGCACCAAGCTCACTGGCGATACGGGCTGCGTAATCGACTGCATAGAACGAACTATTTCCACCCTTAGCTTCCACTGCCTCGCCCCGAGGGTATGACCAGACTATAAGAGGCATCCCAAATCTCTCCGCTTGGGAACGAACCACACGATATTGTTCAAAATCAGCCTCCTGCGCCGGTGACCCTACATAGAGCGTGTAGCCCACAGCATCTGCTCCAAGTCGGACTGCGTCTTCGACGCTTGCGTGCAGAGGAGAGAGCGCGCGCGCGTCCGAGGGGATATCACTTTTTCCATTGAGCTTTAGTATGAGGGGGAGTTCGCCTGCAAAATCCCAGTAGAACTTCTCGGCTAGGCCAATTTGGATTGCAATCCCATTGAAGCCGCCTTCAAGTGCGAGTCGAATTATGTATTTGGGATCAGATGACGTTGGGTTAGAAAAAAAATCCCGCGGGCCATGTTCCAGACCTTGGTCGTACGGAAGGAAGAGAGCGGTTCCGTTTCTCAATCCAAATTGATGCAGAATTCTATGAAGCCGCGCTTTTTTGCCTGTACTCAGCCCTCGCTCACTAAGGGGTGCTCGCCTAATCATCACAAACCTCCGCGTCTATACTAAGTGCGGGAACCACGATTGAGTCTACGCTGATTTTGGTGTGGTGAATATATCTACTTCCGCCAATGATTTTCAACGTCAACTGGGATATTCTCAAGGTTGAGGAGTTCATCACATGACTACACAAGACGTAGATCAAAAATCGGCACTCGAACAGTACGGAGTGGACTTAACTCAACGAGCGCGTGACGGAAAATTAGACCCAGTCATTGGTCGTGACAACGAGGTTCGTCGAGTGATTCAAGTTCTGTCGAGGCGTACTAAGAATAATCCTGTTCTCATTGGCGAGCCTGGCACTGGAAAAACTGCAATTGTGGAAGGGCTAGCACTTCGAATTGCGGCAAAAGATGTTCCGATTGGCTTGCGGGAGAAGAGGGTTATTTCTCTGGATCTTGGTGCTCTGATTGCGGGTGCGAAGTATCGAGGAGAGTTCGAAGAGCGACTCAAGGCTGTTCTTGATGAAATTGTTGTGAGTAGCGGTGAGATCATTACCTTTATCGACGAGTTACATACAGTGGTCGGTGCCGGAGGCATGGCGGGCTCAATGGACGCGGGCAATATGTTGAAGCCGCTATTGGCTCGAGGTGAGTTGCATATGATTGGCGCCACAACACTTAATGAATATAGACAGTACATTGAGAAGGATGCGGCACTTGAAAGACGGTTCCAACAGGTCTTGGTAGGAGAACCCAGTGTTGAAGAAGCGATTGCAATTCTGCGAGGTCTCCGCGAAAAATATGAAGCGCATCATAAAGTCACAATTAGCGACGGAGCGCTAGTCGCGGCCGTAAAACTCTCACATCGTTACATAACACACAGATTCTTGCCGGATAAGGCGATTGACTTGATGGATGAAGCAGCTTCGCGGTTGCGAATGGAGATTGATTCCTCGCCAGAGGAGATAGACCAACTCCAGCGGTCGGTAGACAGATTGCGGATGGAGGAATTCGGACTTTCGAAAGAGAAAGACGAAGTCTCCAGAGAGCGATTGAAGGCTTTGAGAGAAGAGATCAAGAACCAAGAAGAGAAACTCGCAGGTCTTTCTTCGCGGTGGACAGAGGAGAAGAGTCTCCTAGATCGCATTGGCGCCTTGACTGGAGAGCTTGACTCCATTCGTGGGCAAGCCGAACGCGCGCAGCGCGCGGGAGAGTTGGAGAAGGCTGCGCGCCTAATGTACGGACGTATGCGTGAAATTGAGATTGAATTGAACGCGGCGCGAGCAGAGGCAAATAGTCACTCTGCGATGGTTAGAGAAGAAGTCAGAGACGAAGACATCGCCGAAGTGGTGGCAGCGTGGACGAAAATTCCAGTCGGTAGATTGCTCCAAGCTGATAGCGACCGGCTACTCTCTCTTGAAGAGGAGCTCTCTAACCGTGTTGTAGGTCAGAGCGATGCGATCGCGGCTGTATCAAACGCAATACGTAGATCGAGGGCTGGCATATCAGATCCCGATCGTCCAACCGGTACATTTCTATTCCTGGGTCCGACGGGTGTTGGAAAGACTGAGCTAGCTAAAGCTTTGGCCAATTTCTTATTTGACGATGAACACGCGATGGTGCGAATCGATATGAGTGAATATGGCGATAAGTTCTCGGTCTCACGTCTGGTTGGCGCGCCTCCAGGATATGTAGGCTATGAAGAAGGAGGACAACTAACCGAAGCAGTTCGGCGGCGTCCGTACTCGGTGCTGCTACTGGATGAGATTGAGAAGGCCCACCTTGAAGTTTTCGACCTGTTACTTCAAGTCTTCGATGATGGGCGTTTGACGGATAGTCAGGGTCGGACTGTCGATTTCAAGAACACGATTATTGTTATGACATCCAACTTGGGGTCAGATTTCCTTATGAACTCGTCATTGGATGAGAGATCACGGCGGGCCGGAGTGATGGAGGCCGTCCATGAAGCCTTCAAACCAGAATTCCTCAACCGGATAGACGATCTCTTGATTTTCAATCCACTTGGTTCGGAAGAAATTGGCAAGATTATGCTGTTACTTGTACAAGATATGCAGAAGAGGCTCGTCGATCGAAGAATCGAAGTTGAAGTCGATATTAGTGCGCAAATGTGGTTAACCCGTCACGGGTATGATCCTGCTTTCGGTGCTAGGCCGATGCGTAGACTGATCCAGAAAGCGATTGGTGACTCGATGGCGACCAAATTGTTAAGCGGGGAGATTCCGGATGGTTCACACGTTTTATTTAGCGCAGAGAGTATCGACGCTGAAGATCTCAATCTCATTATCAAGAGGTGATCTCTGAAATTGAGACGATACATCTACTTGCTTGTTGGCCTGCTTTCATTGACCATTTTTTTCGAACTTGGTTATTTTGTGAAGAGCGGTCCTACAACCTTCGATTCGACCGTGGCACAATGGTTTAAATCCCATCGCACGCCTGGCGAAATCCAGTGGGCGCAAATTTTTAGTGCACTCACCACTCCAGTCCTTCTATTCATTCTTCTCTGCATTGTTCTTCTCTTCAGGCAATATTGGACTGATTCTTGGTTGCTAATTGACTTCATCCCTCTTGGATTTCTGGTGGGTGGCGCGGCAGTTGCAACCCTCTCCAAGCTTCTTTTTGACCGACTCCGGCCCGGAGTGGGTTTGGCCACGCAATTTGAATTGGATCCCAGCTATCCCTCGTCCCACGTCGCTTTTGTTGCGATCACGGGTGGATGCCTACTCTTACTTTATTCGGGCAGAAGGGCTCTGACTCTTCTCGTTGTTATGTTAGTTACAGTGCTCATGGCTGTTGATCGACTCGTTCTTGGAGCACATTGGTTTAGTGATGTGGTCGGTTCGATTTTTATGGCGACGGGCCTCTTTTATCTCTCCAAATTTTGTGAGGAGTCACTAGAAGAGAGGGCGCGAGTGACGTGATGAGAGCGCGATTTGTCGCCGCCTGCTTGGTTCTTCTCCTCTCCCTTGAATCCACTCAGGCAATCGCTGCCATACCTAAGGTCGGCGCGTCTTGCACAAAGGCTGGCCTCACTTCTGGGTCGCTAGTCTGCTCCAAAGTAAGTGGAAAGTTGAAATGGCAGATTTCCAGGAGAGCGCAGACCATTTCCTACTCTTCTCCTAAGGAAGCATTGATCACGGATAAAATTGTTAAATTCAATTACTCAGCTACCTCAAAATTGACAGTATCGGTCAAGAGTCTCGCACCTGCAATTTGCACTTTAGGGGAAAGAGAATTTAGACCAACGGGCACGCCTGGAATCTGCCGCATCGTATTGAGTCAGCGCGGCTCTGCTAATTATCTACCCGCAAAAAATGTGACATTCCAAGTAACAATCTTTGGTACCAACACTATTAATTTTCAACTTCCCGAATCAATCTCCATGAGTCAAGGTTCTCTTTCCCTTGTTGCGACAAGCAGCTCCAATCTACCTGTCACATTTACTAGCAACACCCCAGATGTCTGCTCCATCTCTAATTCGACCCTTATATTGATAAGTGCAGGAATCTGCACGGTTGCCGCCTCACAAGATGGTGGAGATTTCATTCCAGCTGCAGTGCCAACGATTCGGAACATTCAACTAAATACTGTCATGAGCACTATCGATTTTACATTGCCTGCCGCATTGCTTCTTAGCCAGGGACCTTTTTCTCTTACCGCAACGACTAGTTCAAATTTGCCCGTCATTTTTTCGAGTCTGACTCCAGATGTGTGTACGGTCGCAAATACCACATTGACGCTGCTAAAGGCTGGCACCTGCCAGGTTACTGCGAACCAAGCTGGAACAAACGTTTATGCCGCCAATTCAATAACTCGCTCAATGGAAATTTCAGTTGCGAGAGTTCTGTCAGATTTACCTGACCAAATATCAGGATTCCAAGTAAAGGCAATCTACGTTGTTCCATCGGACGGGGTGGATAATTCTTACGATACCAATGGTCGTATTGCCTCCTTTTTAACAGAAGGCACGGATTTTCTAAGATCCGAACTTGGGCTCACTATTCCGATTGATTCGACCACGACGGGTTTTGACATCACTTTCTTGAAGTCTAGTAAAC
>JACPZY010000214.1 GCA_016195215.1 Actinomycetota bacterium
TAATCTAAAGGACATGGTGTCGCATGTAGGGCGGGTCTGCTCGCGAGGAGGGTGTCGTCGTCGGGCGGTTACAACTCTCACATACGTCTACGCGGATTCGGTCGCGGTAGTTGGCCCTTTAGCCACCTTTGCAGAGCCACACGCCTATGATCTCTGTGAAGCACACGGCGACCGTTTAACCGTTCCAAATGGATGGCAGGTCATCCGTCAAGAACGTGGCGCCGGCGACCTTGGTCCATCGGATGAAGATTTGATGGCAATTGCAGATGCCGTGCGCGAGGTGGCGCATCCCAGAGAGAACTCCGACGGTACAAATCTATTGCCAAAGAACCCTGGCCAAAATAGCCAAGGATTGGGGAGGCGTGGACATCTTCGCGCCGTGCGTTCTTAGAGATGGAACGGCCCCGCATTTTCAAGGCCTATGACATAAGAGGGTTGGTCGAAACCGAGTTAACTCCGGATTTTGCATTTAGAGTCGGGCTTGCTTTTGCTCGTTTTCTAGAGCAAGAAAGAGAGCCCGGAACGATTGTCATCGGCGAAGATATGCGTCCATCCTCTCCGATCCTGGCAGAAGCCTTTTCAGCCGGCGCTACATCGAATGGAATGGATGTCATTCGAGTAGGCCTTGCATCTACAGACATGCTCTACTTTGCATCTGGAAAACTGAATATGCCAGGTGCAATGTTTACAGCGAGTCATAACCCCGCTGAGTACAACGGGATAAAGATGTGCAAGAGCGGTGCTCGACCTATTGGCAAAGAATCCGGACTCCAACTCATTGAAAGATATGTCTTTGATGGAAGTCCTATACCTATGCGCCCGGTTGGCATTGAGACCAGAAGAAATATGTTGGATGAGTACATCTTTCATCTGCTTTCTCTGGTCGATGTTTCCCAGATTCGACCGTTAAAGATAGTCATCGATGCCGGAAACGGAATGGCTGGCTATACGGCCAGGCCTCTTTTTGAAAAATTGAACGTTGAATTGATTGAGATGTATTTTGATCTTGATGGAACTTTTCCAAACCACGATGCAAATCCAATTGATCCAGAGAATATGAGGGACTTACAGAAGGCGGTTCGTAAGCATAAGGCTGATTTGGGCCTTGCTTTCGATGGGGATGCCGATCGGTGTTTCCTAGTGGATGAGAATGGCAAGACTGTAAATCCATCTGCCTTGACGGGCCTAATCGCCGAACGCGAGTTATCCAAACATCCAAACTCGAGTGTCATCTACAACCTAATCTCCTCCCGTGCAGTGGCTGAAGTGGTCGAAGAATCTGGTGGCACTGCAATTCGCAGCCGAGTTGGACACTCCTACATCAAAAAATTGATGGCTGATACAGGTGCGGTATTTGGTGGAGAACATTCTGGGCACTTTTATTTCCGCGACTTCTGGTGTGCTGACTCCGGGATGCTGGCAGCTCTCCACGCAATCGCAGCTTTGGGATCACAGAAGAACTCCCTCTCAAGAATTCTCAAGAAGTATCAACGATATTTTTCGAGCGGGGAAATAAATTCGACGGTTTCCAATCCGCAGGAGATTATGTCCGAAGTAGAACAATTCTTTACTGCTCAAGAGGGGGTGACTATTGACCACCTAGACGGTCTTACCGTCAGTGCCGAGGCCTGGTGGTTCAATCTGCGCTCATCAAATACGGAGCCTTTACTTCGCCTCAATGTGGAAGCCAGGACTGAGGCTCGATTAAATCGCGTGCGTGATGAGGTCTTGGCACTTCTAAAGCGCTGAAATGTGCTGATTTTTGCCTGACACAGTAGCCTAGGAGCCTAGATTCCAGCCTTTAAAGGAGATCGTTCGTGAATTCTTTAGCAACAATTACAGTGCCTCGCCACGACATTGCGGATGCATCATTGGCCGCAGAAGGACGGAAGCGAATTGAATGGGCGGAAAGAAATATGCCAGTTCTTGCGCAGATCCGCGATCGATTCGCAAAGAGCCAGCCATTTGCCGGAGTGCGAATTGCTGCTTGCATGCATGTCACCACCGAGACTGCAAATCTAATGCGAACCCTCAAAGTGGGTGGCGCGGAAATTGCCCTCTGTGCATCAAATCCTCTCTCGACTCAGGACGATGTTGCCGCTGCGCTGGTGCATGAATTTGGAATAAGTGTTTTCGCTCGGAATGCCGTTGACCGCGACGGCTACTA
>JACPZY010000215.1 GCA_016195215.1 Actinomycetota bacterium
CGAAGGTCGCGAACTCAATGGAATATTTCAAGCCATGGAGTATCTGCCCTGGGGGAATATGCAGGCCCTTGGTGAAGTGAGCGAACCTGCCATTGATGTCCAGGGTAAGCACGTCGTTATTCTCGGCGGAGGAGATACCGGTGCAGATTGCCTCGGCACGGCCATTCGCCAGGGTGCCGCGAGCATCACCCAGTTGGAAATCTTGCCCCGGCCTACCTCAGAGCGTCCAAGTTCTCAACCTTGGCCGACTTATCCGATGATTTTCAGAGTCTCGAGTGCACACGAAGAGATGGATAATCGGATCTTCTCTGTCTCAACTCAGAAATTTCTTGGCGATGAGGATGGAAATCTGCGGGCTCTCTCTCTTATTGAAACAGAGTTTCTTGACGGGAAATTTCAACCTATTCTTGGCACGGAGCGCGAGTTGCATGCAGATTACGCATTTTTGGCGATGGGATTCACGGGTCCAGAGAAGAATGAACTGCTCACCCAATTGGAAGTGAGGTATGACGAGCGAGGAAATATCAAGCGAGGTGATGATTATCAAACGTCCACCGAGGGAGTTTTTGTCTGTGGTGATGCAGGGCGTGGTCAGTCACTTATCGTGTGGGCGATCGCCGAAGGTCGGAGCGCTGCAGCTTCGGTTGATGCATTCCTCGTAGGGCAGACGCGACTTCCATCTTCGATCCTTCCTACTGCACGACCCATGATGGTTTAAGGTAGAGAAATGCGCAGAGCGAAGATTGTTTGCACGATGGGTCCTGCAGTGGAGTCCCCTGAGAAAGTTCGGGCATTAATATCTGCGGGCATGAACATGGCCCGCCTCAACTTGTCTCACGGTAGCTATGCAGAGCACCAGGCTCGTCTAGATATGGTCCGGCTGGCCGCACTCGAGCATGGTCAGGCTGTCGCAATTCTGGTGGATCTGCAAGGTCCAAAAATTCGCCTTGCCCGTTTTTTGGATGGCCCGCACGAACTTTTCCGTGGTGACATCTTTACAATCACTACAGACGAGGTGGAAGGCACGAAAGAGCGTGTTGGCACCACCTATGAAGGACTGCCTGGAGATTGCAAGCCGGGGGACCGGATCCTGATTGATGATGGGAAAGTGACTGTTGAAGTCGTGGAGGTAAAGGGAAATGATGTAATCACCAAGGTGATTGAGCCTGGAATGGTAAGTAATAATAAAGGTATAAATCTGCCGGGGGTCGCAGTATCGGTCCCCGCCCTCTCGGAAAAAGATATGGACGACCTCCGCTGGGGATTGAAAGCGGGAGCGGATTTCATTGCTCTCTCATTTGTTCGTAGCGCCGATGACATCATCGGTGTTCACAAGATCATGGACGAGGTGGGTATCCGCATCCCCGTCATTGCAAAAATTGAGAAGCCTCAAGCTGTTGCCAACATTGTTGCAATCATTGACGCCTTCGACGGAATTATGGTTGCGCGGGGAGACTTAGGCGTCGAGCTTCCCATCGAGGATGTGCCGCTGGTGCAGAAGCGCTGCGTCGAACTCTCACGCGAGTCTGCAAAGCCGGTAATCGTTGCAACCCAGATGCTCGACTCAATGATCACCAATTCGCGTCCTACGAGAGCTGAAGCGACCGATTGCGCCAATGCTGTACTCGATGGTGCCGATGCGTTGATGCTCTCAGGAGAGACGAGCATGGGGGAGTTTCCAATTGAAGCGGTGCAAATGATGGCTCGGATTATTGAAAAGACTGAGGAAGGCGGGCTTGATCGAATCCACCCACTCCTTCACTCGCCAAAGACCAAAGGGGGCGCAATTACTCGCGCAGCTGCCGAAGTGGGTGAAACCATGAATGCAAAATTTTTAGTTGCCTTTACGAAAAGCGGCGACTCCGCACGACGTATGGCCAGATTGCGTTCGCGCATTCCTATTTTGGCCGTAACTCCTGATATCGGTACCTATAACCGAATGGCGCTTACCTGGGGAGTCGAGTCGATGCTTGCGCCGATCGTCAGCACAACGGATGAGATGGTGAAACAAATCGATGCGGTTCTCCTTGACTCGGGCAGAGCACAGATCGGTGAATTTGTAATGATTGTTGCAGGTGCTCCGCCAGGAATTCCTGGTTCCACCAATGCAATGCGCGTTCACCGTGTGGGGGATGCTGTCGGCGGCATTGCCCCTGCCTACCGCTAATTCTCATTAACTCGTACTAGCCTCACTTTTCGCTAGACTATTCACTGCGCCTCGGTACTCCAACGGTAGAGAGGGCAGTCTCAAACACTGCATAGTGTCGGTTCGAATCCGACTCGGGGCACATGACATCTTCAACGCCTACGGGGGCACGTATAGTCGTCGCCGAAGATGAAGCCATCATCCGTATGGATCTAGTAGAGATGCTCACTGAAGCGGGTTATCAAGTTGTCGCTCAAGCAAGTAACGGAGAAGAGGCAATTGACCTGGTAAGGGAGTGCAAGCCGGACCTGGCAATCCTTGATGTCAAAATGCCGGTACTTGATGGAATTTCGGCGGCTGAGGAAATTATTGACATTGCCCCGGTCCTGATGCTTACTGCTTTTAGTCAGAAGGAATTGATTGAACGTGCTCGTAATGCAGGCGTCATGGCCTACGTTGTAAAACCATTCTCCATATCGGATCTCGTTCCGGCGATGGAGATTGCTATGAGCAGGCATAAGCAGATGACTTCTCTTGCCAATGAGGTGGCAGATCTTCAAGAGCGGCTTGAAACCCGGAAACTTATTGATCGGGCCAAAGGGATTCTGATGGCTGCCCTCAATCTCACTGAGCCCCAAGCTTTCTCCTGGATTCAACGTGCCGCAATGGACCGACGGATGAGTATGAAGGAGGTAGCCCTCGCCGTAATCTCACCGAGCGCTGTTCCTGAGCGTTAAAGTCTTATTACAATTTTGTTATAACCATAAATCGCGCCCTTTTACGGGTGAAAGCCTTGTATAGCTCACGCCTGCCCGATAATCTCATGCCCTCCCTGTCCCGGGACACAGAAACAGGAAGGCACTACATGAAGAAGACGTACCGTGCTATTAGCGTTCTCGCATCTGTTGCGATGGCCGCGACGGCACTCGTAGCGGGAACTTCAGCAGCGGAGGCTGCAACGAAGGTCCTTACAATTTCGACCGATCTTCCTCTACAGGGATCATCGTTCGATTCAAACGACTCCACTAACAAGGCAATTGCTCTTTACTTGAAGCAGATCAAATACAAGGCCGGTAAGTACACGGTCAAGTTGAAGATCTACGACAACGCAACAGCGGCCAAGGGTTCATGGGATGACGCAAAATGCGCAGCCAATGCCCAAGCACACGTAGCGAATAAGAGCGAAATTGCTGTTATGGGAACTTACAACTCAGGTTGCGCAAAGATCATCGTCCCTATCCTTAACCAGGCACCTGGCGGAGCAATGACGATGGTTTCAAACGCCAACACAAACCCTGGCTTGACTAAAGCATGGAACCCTGGCGAGCCAGATATCTACTACCCAACTGGCGTACGTAACTACGCGCGCGTTGCCACCACTGATGATGTTCAAGGAGCAGCTGCGGCGCAGTTCGCAAAGTCCATTGGAGTCAAGAACGTTTACGTCCTCAACGACACTCAGACCTACGGTCAAGGCGTTGCACAGGCGTTCACAACTGAGGCCAAGAAGATCGGCCTCAACGTTCTCTCAAGTGGCGCCTACGGCGAGGGCTGGGATGCCAAACAGTCCGACTACAGCTCACTGTTCACGAAGATCAAGGCCCTTAATCCAGATATGATTTATGTCGGCGGAATCTTTGATAACAACGGTGGACAGTTGATCAAGGACAAGGTCGCAATTCTTGGCGACAACACCAAGGTCAAGTTTATGGGTCCAGATGGATTCACTGGATACCCAGAATTTAACAAATTGCCTGAGGCGCAAGGTTCATACTTGACCTTTGCTGGTCTCTCAACTGACCTTCTTCTCGCCAACGATCCAAAGGGTGCCGGTGCAAAATTTGCGGCTTCATACAAGAAGGCATACGGCAAGGATCCAGTCGGCTCTTACCCACTTTACGGTGTGGCGGCTGTCCAGGTCATCTTGGCCGCAATTGCTAAATCGGATGGCACTCGCAAGGGTGTTACCAATGCAATCTTCTCGGGTGCAGGAATCTCGATCCCTGCTAAGCAATCTGTTCTCGGCAAGACGCTACGTATTAGCACCTTGTCCGGTGACACTTTGGCCAAGGACATCACTGTTGAAATCGTGAAGAACTTTGACGAAACAACTCTGAAGGCTTGGACGGTAAAGTAGCCCAAGTAGATCAATAGCAGTGCAATGGCGGGGTGGGCATCGGCTCGCCCCGCCATTGGTTGCATTTTAGTTTCATCAGCTTTTATATCTTTCCCACTACACCTGTAATACCATTTAGCAATTCTCACGCTGGTCACGAAGGAGTTTTAGTGTCTCTTACTGCAACGGGATATCAATCGCGGCTCGATCGGCGTCGCAACATTGAGAGGACTTTGGGAACTCTCGCTGCATTGGGAGTCCTTTATTGGCTCGGAATCAACTTCACGAAATCGCCATCACAGTTCTTCCAGGCCTCACTTATCGGACTGAGCAACGGCGTCCTCTATGCATTAATTGCGCTGGGTTACACCTTGGTATATGGCATTATCGAATTGATCAACTTTGCCCATGGAGACCTCTTCATGCTAGGTGGAGTCTTTTCGGCAAACTTCATTACTATCTGGTTTGGCAAAGATAGTTCAGGAGCTGGTGCCTGGGCCGTACTTCTCTTAGCTCTTCTTGCAGTGATGACCTTCTGCGCAACGATCAACGTGGGGATTGAGAGGTTCGCCTATCGAAGACTCAGACGCGCCCCAAAACTTGCCCCACTTATTACAGCTGTTGGCGTCTCTTTTATTCTTCAATTCATCGGACTCCGCTGGAATGGATCTGGGCCGAAGACGTGGAATAGCGTCCTTCCCAAAGGTGCCATAAATATTGAGGGCGTTCGCATCCCATATACGACCCTCTTCTAATTTGCCGTCACGATTCCACTGTTGCTTCTCATGTCATGGATCGTTACTCGTACCCGTCAAGGTAAGGCGATGCGCGCTACCGCCCAGGACCAAGATGCAGCTCGCTTGATGGGAATCAACGTGGACAGAACTATCTCCTTTACCTTCGCCTTGGGCGGCGCCCTGGCGGGGGCAGCGGGCCTTCTCTTTCAACAGACCCGTGGAGTCACTTCTTACAACTTGGGTTATCAGCTCGGATTGATTGCCTTCACTTCGGCGGTTATGGGCGGAATAGGAAATTTACAAGGTGCGGTACTGGGTGCTCTGCTGATCGGTCTGATTCAGGGGTTGAACGATGGGCTCCCCATTGGCTTGGGACAGCAGTGGTCACAGACCGTGGTCTTTTCGATCTTGATCCTGCTCATGGCATTTAGACCTACTGGGCTTCTGGGCAAACCGGTTACGGAGAAGGTGTGATATGAAAATTTCGCTCCGTAGCACGAATAATAGGAAGCGATCGCAATCAGGCGCGAGTCAGCGCACTTGGGCTCTCGGTTTTCTCATAGCCGCGGCAGTTATCTGGGTTTTCTACACATACATCATGGTTCGCCTCCCAGAATCGCTGCAAACGATCGTTC
>JACPZY010000216.1 GCA_016195215.1 Actinomycetota bacterium
ACGGGCATAAAGCCCAGCGATTGCCGGAAATGGAGGACGGAGGCGTGGTTGACCTCGGAAGCCCTCTAGAGAATCGAGCAGGGCAGTCTCTTCACCGCAGATGTATGCGCCAGCACCCACGTGGAGCACCAACTCCAGTTCGACATCGGTGCCGAAAATATTCTTGCCTAAATAACCGGCTGCATACGCATCTTCAATCGCCTGTTGAACTCGTCGGACCACGTGCGCGACCTCGCCACGCACATAGATAAAAGCTCGCTTTGCGCGGATTGCATATGAAGCGATGATGATCCCCTCAACCAATACGTGCGGATTGGCGAGGAGAAGGGGCATGTCCTTACACGTGCCCGGCTCAGACTCGTCAGCATTAACTACTAAGTAGTGATCTTTACTGTCACCTTGGGGAATAAATCCCCACTTCATTCCAGTTGGGAATCCTGCTCCGCCACGACCGCGCAGGCCTGAATCTTTCACGATTTGGATAACTGCATCTTGCTCCATCGCGAGGGCTTTCGCCGCAGCTCTGTACCCATCGTGCCGCTTATAGCCCGCCATGGTGAAAGAATCTTTCTCGTCCCAATACGCTGAGAGAACCGGCGTCAAGGTCGTCATGCCTCTGCTCCCTTTTTAGAAATTTCAAGTCCGAGCAATGAGGGCGCTCCAGCCTGTACACCTTCGCTGGCTCTTCCATCATTGAGCCCGGCAAGCACAGCGGAATTCTCTTTCCAGGTGGGAAGTTTGTCAGGGCCACGCGTAGGTGCTGGTGGGTTACCCGCACGTGCCGCATCAACAAGGTCTTTGGCAGATTGAACGGTCTGATTGTCGTAAAATTCCCAGTTGGCCATTACAACGGGTGCGTAGTCGCAAGCCGCATTGCACTCGATGTGCTCAAGTGAGACTTTGCCATCCGAAGTAACGCCGTCATTTTCAATGCCCAGATGTTCTTTTAAGCCCTCAAATATTGCATCTCCGCCCATGATTGCGCAGAGGGTGTTGGTGCAGACACCGACGTGGTATTCGCCCACGGGCTTACGTTTGTACTGGGTGTAGAAAGTCGCGACTGCGGAGACTTCTGCACTCTCTAACGCGAGTTTTCCTGCAATGGTTTCAATACCTTCATGTGTCACATAACCGTCGATGGACTGAACATAATGGAGCAATGGCATTATCGCTGAGCGAGGGCGGGGATAGCGGTTAATAATCGAATCCATAACGACTAGGTTCTCACTGCTAAATGTCATTAGCGATCAACACCACCCATCACAGGGTCAATAGAGGCAACGGCCGCCACGACATCGGCAATTAGGCTGCCCTCGCACATGGCCGATGTTGCTTGCAGGTTATTGAAGGACGGTTCACGGAAATGAACTCGATAAGGACGAGTTCCGCCATCAGAAACAATATGCACGCCAATTTCTCCTCGCGGTGATTCGACTGCTGAATAAACCTGACCTGCCGGGACGCGGAACCCTTCGGTTACCAATTTAAAATGATGGATTAGAGCTTCCATCGATGTTCCCATAATGTCGCGGATGTGGTCTAGGGAGTTTCCGAGTCCGTCCCCACCGAGTGAGAGTTGAGATGGCCAGGCGATCTTCTTATCTGCCACCATGACTGGGGCACCTTCGAGCTTTTCTAACTTATCGACACACTGGTTGATAATTCGAAGGGATTGCTCCAACTCGCTCATGCGGATCAAGAAACGGCCATACACATCGCAGGTATTAGCTGTTACGACATCAAAATCATAGTTCTCGTAACCGCAGTACGGCTCCGACTTGCGAAGATCCCATGGCAAACCCGTTGAACGAAGGACCGGACCTGTGATTCCTAGTGTCGTGGCGCCGGCAAGGTCTAAATAACCAATGCCCGCAGTGCGCTTCATCCAGATGGTATTTCCGATAAGAATCTTCTCGTTATCTTTGAAATCTCGACGTAACTCCTGCACTGTCTCTCTAATCTTTGGAAGCGCGCCTGGAGGAAGGTCTTGAGCGACTCCACCCGGCCGCACATAAGCCATATTCATACGGAGACCGCAGATTAATTCAAAGAGATCCAGAACTTTTTCGCGCTCTCTAAAACAGAAGATCATCGGCGAGAGTGCCCCAAGTTCGAGGGCTCCGGTCCCGAGTGCAACCATATGCGAAGCTATTCGATTGAACTCCATCATCATTACTCGGATGACGCTGGCGCGCTCAGGTACGTCATCCGTTATCCCTAGCAATTTCTCAACGCCAAGGCAGTACGCGGTCTCGTTAAAAAGAGGTGCCAGATAATCCATACGTGTCACAAATGTGACGCCCTGCGTCCAACTTCGGTATTCAGTATTTTTCTCTATACCAGTATGGAGATAGCCGATTCCGGCGCGCAGTTCGGTGATTGTCTCACCTTCAAGTTCGAGAACGAGTCGGAGCACTCCGTGGGTGGATGGGTGCTGTGGCCCCATATTAACGACAACGCGCTCTTCTTTCGTTGCACCGATCTCAGTAACCACTGAATCCCAGTCACCACCGGTAACGGAGAAGACGCGCCCTTCTGTTGTCTCAAGCGAAGATGCATATGGATCCACGATTGGACCCGAAGATGTACTCACCGATATGACCTCCGTTCATTGGGAGGCGGCACTGTTGCGCCCTTGTACTCCACGGGGATTCCACCAAGTGGGTAATCCTTCCGTTGTGGATGCCCACGCCAGTCATCAGGCATCAAGATGCGAGTCAGACCAGGGTGGCCGTCAAAAATAATTCCGAACATGTCAAAGGTTTCGCGTTCGTTCCAGTTATTGCCGCCCCATACCTCAACTAGCGAAGGTATATGCGGATCACCTTCAGAGACTGAGACTTCGAGGCGGATTCGGCGATTGTGGGTCATTGAAAGTAGTGGGTACACAGCGTGTAGTTCGCGATCAGTCTCCGTTGGGTAATGCACTCCATTCACACCAAGACACATTTCGAAAAGCAACTTATCGCGGAGAACGAGGGCAACTTCCAGCAACTTCCCGCGCTTTACATGCAAGGTCAGCTCGCCCCGATAAAGAACGACTCGTTCAATCGCATCGGCAAAATCGGGATATGCACGCTCTAAATCATCAACAACGTCATCGAAATATGAGCCATATGGTCGCTCACTTGATCCCCACGAAACCGAAGCTCGAACTAGGCCGCCGTAACCTGAAGTATCACCAGTGTCTGCGGAGCCAAAGGCCCCATGACCAACAGATAAGTTCTTCTCTTTTTTCACGCAAGCAAGCCTTTCAACTGATGAGTTGGCCTGGCAGCCATCGCGGCTGCTTCAACTTCTTTAATAACTTGTTGGCGGTTTGGGCCGAGCTTCTCATTGAAGATCTGCTCGTGAAGCTTCAAAATTGCATCCATCAGCATCTCTGGCCGTGGTGGGCATCCAGGCAGATAAATATCGACTGGCACCACGTGATCGACACCCTGAACAATGGCGTAGTTATTGAACATTCCGCCCGATGATGCACATGCACCCATCGCAATTACCCATTTTGGCGCAGCCATTTGATCGTAAATCTGTCGAAGAACCGGAGCCATCTTGTTTGAGACACGACCGGCGACAATCATAAGGTCCGCCTGACGTGGGGACGCCCGGAAAACTTCCATACCAAAGCGAGCAAGATCGTAACGACCAGCGCCGGCCGCCATCATTTCGATAGCGCAGCAAGCCAGTCCAAATGTTGCGGGCCAGAGTGAGTTCTTTCGCATGTAACCGGCAAGTTTTTCAACGCTGGTGAGTACGATTCCACTCGGCAATTTCTCTTCTAGACCCATAGTTAATCCCACTCCAGCCCGCCACGGCGCCAAACATAGGCGTAGGCGACAAAGACGGTTGCGACAAAGGTACCCATCTCAACTAATCCAAAGAGTCCCAACTTGTCGAAGGTAACGGCCCACGGATAGAGAAAAACAATTTCAATATCAAAAATAATGAATAACATCGCGGTTAAGAAATACTTGACTGGAAAGCGCCCACCTTCAGCTGCTTGCGGACTTGGTTCAATTCCGCATTCATATGCTTCCAACTTTGCGCGGTTGTAACGCTTTGGACCGACGATGGATGTGATGATCACCGAGAATGCAGCAAAGCCAAAACCTATCGCGCCGATTACAAAGATCGGAATATAAGGGTTGGATGACGTTGTCATAATGAGTGAAATCCTAGGCTCGTCAACGTCATACCTCTAATCATGGAGCCTTTACTGCCTTGTGAACTGCGACAACTCCGCCGGTAAGATTGGTCCAACCGATTTGGGTCCAGCCGGCCTTCTCGATTCTCTCTGCCAGGCTAGCCTGATCGGGCCACGCCGCGATTGATTGAGCCAGGTATATATAAGCCTGAGGATTGCTTGATGTGATCCGCGCGATAGCGGGAAGGGCGCGCATTAAATAATTGCGGTACACGGAGCGAAATGGTCGCCAGACGGGAGTCGAGAACTCGACCACGACCAGTCGCCCACCAGGCTTGGCCACACGGAACATTTCACGGAGGGCTTTATCGATGTCGACGGTATTGCGCAGGCCGAAGGAGATGGTCACTACATCGAAATGACCATCCTCAAAGGGCAAACTGAGGGCATCAGCCTTGGTAAAGGGAAGATAAGGCCGGGCTTTTCGCCCGGCTGCCAGCATCCCTTCTGAAAAATCGGCAGGAATAACATTGGCACCAGCTTTTGCTAAGGGCTCACTCGATGATCCCGTCCCGGCAGCCAGATCGAGAATCTCCATCCCGGGTTTGGGCTCGATAATGGCAGTTGCCGACTTTCTCCACGCCTTAGTCCGCCCCAGGCTGAGAAGGTCATTGACCAGGTCGTACCGCTTCGCCACGCCATCAAACATTGCCGCTACCTCATCTGGATCTTTATCTAGATTGGCGCGGGACATGCACTCATTCTCCTTCAGAGTAGGCTTCCCCCACAAATCAAAACTCTTCCCCCAACCCACTCGGAGATCGATGTTAGGAGCAGTAATGTCTACGACCACCACTTTGCGAAGCGCAGTATTTCCCCGCTCGAGCGCCCTTCATAATGCACTTCTTATTGGCGGCGGAACATTGTTTCTAGCTGCTCTGGCACAAGTTGCTTTTCCTATTCCGGGTTCGCCCGTTCCAGTGACTGGACAGACACTAGGGGTTCTTCTCATCGGAAGCAGTTACGGGGCGATGCTGGGACTCTCCACCATGCTCACATATTTACTTGTTGGAATCGCGGGAGCGCCAGTATTTGCAAATGGTGGGCATGGAATTGCCAGATTATCCGGTGCCACCGGTGGCTACCTCGTCGGAATGGTTGTAGCGAGCCTTCTCGTTGGAGCCCTCGCAGGTCGTAAATGGGATCAACGCCTCCGCACCGCGCTCCCGGCAATGCTGCTCGGGGATGCACTTATTTTCTCCTTCGGGCTCTACTGGCTTCACTCCTTCACTGGAAAGAGTTGGGGATGGACAATTTCGGCTGGATTCACGCCATTTATTTTCGGAGAGGTACTTAAAATCGCCATCGCAGGGACCTCGCTGCCCATCGTCTGGCGATTCGTTCAAAAATAACTATTCATGGCCCATCTGACGCCTGTCACAACCGCGCGTCTGGGAGAGCACCTGCCTCTCCTCCAACTTCTCCCTGATGCTCGGCCCCTCACCTGGGTTCGTCGCGGAGATGGTCTGGTGGGGTGGGGCGTTCATGCCACTACTACAGTCACAGGCTCGAACCGCTTTCAACAGGCTCGGGAATGGTGGCATCAGGAACTCGAGAAATTGGCCGTCACCGACTCGGTTCATCTATACGGCACCGGACCCATCCTCTTCGCCTCCTTCTCGTTCTCATCGGAGGAGGAGTCAATTCTAGTAATCCCGAAAGTCATTGTCGGAATGCGCGCAGAGCAGTCTTGGATTACCTGGATTGGAAATGGGCCCCAACCTGAACTTTTAGAGGGCGCAGACTCGGTCGTACCAGGAAATTACACGTGGCGAAACGGCACAATCACCTCACACGAATGGCAAGCACAAGTTGCAAAAGCGATCGACTCGATTCAGAGAAAGAGAATCGACAAGGTTGTACTTGCACGTGATCTCAACGGGTCCACGGCAGAACCGATTGATCCACGCTCAATTCTTCGGAACCTTGCCGCGGAATATCCATCAACGTGGACTTTCGCAGTCGCGGGACTTGTTGGAGCCACGCCTGAACTACTACTTCGACTCAACCGAGCGATGGTCACTTCACGCGTCCTCGCGGGAACAATCAGCAGAACTGGCGATGACGAAAAAGATCTTGCCCTCGCCGCCTCTCTCGCCCGCTCTTCAAAGGATTTAGAAGAACACATGTATGCAGTCCGGTCCGTCGCAGAATCGTTGGCTCCATTTTGCACGTCGACAAATGTTCCTGACTCTCCTTTTGTGCTTCACCTGGCCAATGTCATGCACTTGGCAACCGATGTCACTGGGGCGATCTCTGAGTTCCCGCATCACGTTGATGCTTTTTCGATTCTAGAGAAACTTCATCCCTCGGCTGCCGTCTGTGGAACACCGACCGAAATGGCTGCAAAGGTAATCGAAGAGTTGGAGGGCATGCCACGAGGTCGCTACGCCGGACCAGTAGGTTGGGTCGATGCGCGTGGTGATGGTGAATTGGGGATCGCTCTACGTTGCGGTCAAATATTTGATAATGAAATCAGACTCTTCGCCGGGTGCGGAATTGTGGCTGGCTCAGATCCGGGGCGGGAACTCGCCGAGAGCGAAGCTAAGTTTGCTCCGATGTTGAGTGCATTGGAGAAAATTTAAGGAGTGTCAAGCTTCCCAGTGAGCTCTCGCAAGACACGGGCATTCTCGTCTCGACTCGGAACATTAGCCAGAACAATTGAGAGACCATAAATCGGGGCTATCAGCGCTTCTACCAACTGATCGACATTCAGGACTGTCCTGGTCTCCACCCCAAAAGAAGCGGAAATGGCTGCTAGATCAAGCCCATGAGGAGTCCCGAAAATCTTCTCAAAACCTCGAACCTCATTTTGAGGAAGGGTTGAGAAGATCCCACCTCCGTCATTATTGATAAGAACAATTCGCAAATTTATGCCACTTGCTCCTATTAGCCCCGAGAGATCATGGAGAAAGGAGAGATCACCCAATAAGGCAATAGCTGATTTTCGTTGGCTGGCAATCCCAAGCGCGGTAGAAATATTGCCGTCAATTCCTGCCAGTCCACGGTTGGCAAAAGTCTCAACACCGTCGCGCGGCGCGGCAAACCCTTCAAGATCTCTAATAGGCCGAGATGAAGAGATAAAGAGTGTTGTATTGGTGGGAAGATTTGAGCCGATCGCACGCGCAATACTTTGCTCTGACCATTCTGGGAGAGCGGCGAGAATCTCTGACGCCGCTGCGCTCTGTGAGCTCCACGATGCCATCCACTCGGAATCATCCTCAAATTCCCTTCTCACTTCTGGTATCGATAAGAAAATCTCCGTAGCAACCCTCTTCTGATCAATCCTTGCCGTACGAGGATCAATGACGAACTCTCTTCCTGCCGACTTCACAAGCGCATTAACCGCTCTCGAAAGGGTGGTTCGCCCTACAACAATTGCAACATCAGGACGTAAGAGTTCGCGAATCCTCTGCGAGGATAAAAAAATGGAAGCATGCGGCAACGCTTTTGAAAACGAGAGTGGGTCTTCGGCAATAAGCGGCCAGCCGATCTCGTCCGCGAATCTTGCAATCTCATCAACGCTAAATCCTGCTCGGTCGTGACCGAGAACGATGACCCCTCGTGGTTGCGATAGTTCCAGAGTTTCTGCTTCGCCTTGATTTCCCGTAGACCAGAGACCTGGTTGCGCCCCATGTAGCCAATCGCTCTCATCATCTGGCAGCAATGGCTCATCCAATTGAACATTGAGATGAACGGGACCGTCCTGTAACTTAGAGATTATTTCGTCAAAGTTAAAATCCAGTGATGCGACATCTGCTGAAAGTGAAGCTGCTGCGCCATATATTCCCGATTGAAGCGTCGTCTGGTTAGAACCTGTTTGGCGGAGCCGAGCGGGACGATCAGCAGTTATTACTAATAGCGGAATTTGCGAGTGGTGGGCTTCCAATACTGAAGGATGGTAATTCGCAACGGCCGTTCCACTCGTGCATAAAAGAGCTACTGGACGCTTTGAAGCCTTTGCGATTCCAAGAGCAAAAAAACCGGCCGTTCGCTCATCAATTCGGATATGTAATGTGAGCAGCCCCCTTTCCTCTGCCGCATAGAGTGCAATAGAGATCGGAGCATTGCGTGATCCCGGAGAAAGAACTACATCGGTGATTCCACTTTCAATAAGCTTGAGAACTATCCCGCGAGCAAGCCCTGTTGAGGTATTCACCATTGCCATCCTTCCGCAGCGACCCACTCTGCCGCGCCAGCCTTCCACGTCTGGCGGATCCGTTGCTGCCACCAACTCAATCGATCAGATGAAGCCTCGAATCTTGAAAGGGTCGAGATCTCCGGGGTGATCATTTGAATCGAAATCTTTCCATCATTTATTGGAAGATATCCAACATCACCAGAGAGGAGCGCCCCTGTACCCAAGCCGCATGCGTAATCGAGATGCGGAAGCGAGGCGGCAAGATGGAGTCCGTAAGAAATGCCAACTGCCGAGTCAAGAGCACTAGAGACAACAACAGGTAGGCCATGGACTCTGGCGACCTCCAACGATTTTTTGATTCCACCTAAGGGCGCAACTTTCAACATAAGAATATCAATGGCGCCGGTCAAATCGATGGTTAACGGATTCCTGGATTTTCGTACTACCTCATCGCCAGCAATAAGGACTGGAATCTCTAATCTCTTTTTGAGTTCGCGCAATTCTTCGATCGTTGCACAAGGTTGCTCCACGTATTCAATCGCTCCATCGGCGTGGATGGCACGCAGTGAGTGGATGGCATCAGGAACGCTCCAGGATCCATTAACATCTATCCGAATCTTCGCATCAGGCAATATTTCTCTGACAGCGGCAATCCGTGCTAAGTCTTGCCGAAGTTCATTGCCAACCTTGATTTTCACCGTTTTGCAGCCCGAGAACCAAGAGAGAATCCTCCCAATTTCCGCGTGACTGTCTACCGCCGGAAGCGTTGCATTTATTTCAATTTCAGAACGAATTGCTTTCGGTGGGGACACGAGGGCCGCTTCAATTCCACTTACCAACCAAGGGACACATTCACTTGGCCCATACTCAAGAAATGGTGAGAATTCACCCCACCCATTCGCTCCTTCAAATAATGCAAACTCCCGATATTGCACAGAACGAAAGTTCGTCTTTGTTGGAACCGATATAACTCGGAGAGATTCAAGAAGTGAATCAAGCATTTACGGACGCCTGGGAAATTTCCCAAAATTAGGGGGGCGTTTTTCTATATAGGCATCGCGACCTTCCTGTCCCTCTTCGCTCAGGTAGAAGAGAAGAGTGGCATCTCCGGCAAGTTGTTGAACGCCTGCCAATCCATCATCGGCAGCATTTAAACTCGCCTTCAAGAGGCGCAGAGCCATTGGTGAATTGCGGAGCATCTCCCGTGCCCATGAGACGGTCTCTGCTTCTAATTCGGAAACCGGCACGACGGTATTTACCAATCCCATATCAAGTGCCTCTTGAGCGTCGTATTCACGAGTCAAGAACCAAATTTCCCGTGCTTTCTTCTGGCCAACGTGCGCTGCAAGAAGTCCAGCGCCATATCCGCCATCAAAGGAGCCGACCATCGGTCCGGTCTGTCCAAACTTTGCATTCTCTGCAGCAATTGTTAGATCACATACGACGTGCAGTACGTGCCCACCTCCAACTGCCCATCCGGCCACCATTGCAACCACAGGTTTAGGTGTGCGACGAATTTGAACTTGTAGATCGAGAACATTGAGGCGACCGATGCCTTTTCTTGCAAGCGCATCATCACCCAAATATCCATCATCTCCACGCGCGGACATATCCCCACCCGAGCAGAATGCCTCGGTTCCAGCGCCCGTAAGAATGATGACACCGACTTCCTCGTCATCTCTCGCCAACGAGAAGGCCTGCTGCAATTCAATAATCGTTTGTGGTCGAAAAGCATTTCGGACTTTTGGACGATTGATCGTTATCTTTGCCATACCTTCAGCAACTTCATAGATGACGTCAGTAAAAGATTCACCGCCACGACCTGCCTCCCAGATGGGGATCGACCGGTCTCCAAAATCACGCTTAATTGGCTTGCTCATATTTCCTCCTACGCGGTTACGACCGATAGCCTACGGTGGCAATGGATAAGTCATCACAACAGGGGCTTCGCCCGCTAAAAGCATGCTCTGATCCCGATTTATCGGAATTGATGGTCGATTTAGGCAGCACCCTGGCGGGAAATGGTCCCGCCCTCGGCTTTGGGAGGATTGAGAGCACCCACGTTCCAGAGCAAATCGCCCTCGTAACTTCAACAACTGGGTCAACTGGCCGAGCCAAAGAGGTAGGGCTTAGCGCATCGGCCCTATTGCTGTCGGCCAGAGCCTCCAATTTATACCTGGACGCAACGTATGGCCAAGTCTGGTCACTACTGCTCCCCCTCACGCATATCGCCGGTGTGAATGTCTTGGTCCGATCTCTGGAACTTGGAACTTCGCCTATTGATCTGCGAGCAGCTAGAGGAAGAATGAGATTCGGGAGAGCCGACTTCACCGCAATAGTGCCAACCCAGCTATTCCGAGCCCTCAATGGTGATACCCAACTTCTACAGCACCTCAAAGATTGCAGGGCAGTCCTTGTTGGTGGCGATGCCCTGGCTCACTCCATTTCCAGTGAGGCGATGAGAGTTGGCATCAATATTGTTCAGACATATGGCATGAGTGAAACCTGCGGTGGTTGTGTTTACAACGGCGAGCCTTTGCAGGGTGTAGAGGTAAAGATCATGAATGGGCAGGTAGCAATCAAGAGTCCAACCCTTGCTACTACTTACATCAATAATGAGAGCAGATGGCTGGAGAGATTCAAGGATGGTTGGTTCCTTACAAGTGATCAAGGAGTCATTACGGATGGAAAATTGCAGATCTTGGGCAGGGTCGATGATGTCATTATCAGCGGCGGAGAAAATATTTCCTTGAACACCATGGAAGAATTCTTAAAATCTCATTGCGCAGGGGTTGACTTTGCTGCCTTCGCCGTTCCCGACCAGGAATGGGGATCCTCGCTTCACATAGCAATGGCGCCGGGTGCGTTCATCTCCGACGAGGAGATTGCTTCCCTGCTCGTTCAAACTTTCGGGGAAGCCGCTAAACCCAAGGGTTTCCATCGACTTTCCGCATTACCCCTTATGGGAATTGGCAAAGTGGATCGAAATGCACTTGTTCAACTGGCCGAGAGGCTGGGTAAGTAATGGCAATTGATACCTGGATAAAGGGTGCTCGACCACGAACCCTTCCCGCAGCGATCGCACCCGTAATTGTTGGAACGGCTTTAGCTGGAGGTGAGGCAATTGTATACCGCGCTCTTCTTGCACTTATCGTGAGTCTCTCTCTTCAAATCGGCGTCAACTTCTCCAACGATTATTCGGATGGAATTCGCGGAACTGATTCCGATCGCGTGGGGCCCACTCGAATTGTGGCTAGTGGTTTAGCGACTCCATCTGCGGTAAAGCGGGCGGCATTCATCTCATTTTTTATTGGCGCGCTGGCCGGGTTGGTTTTGGCGGCCCTCACGACGTGGTGGTTGATCGCAGTGGGTGCTGCCGCGATACTCGCAGCCTGGAATTACACAGGGGGCAAGAAACCATATGGATATAGTGGTTTTGGCGAGATTGCCGTATTCGTCTTCTTCGGCCTCGTTGCAGAGATGGGCGCATTTTTTGTTCAGACCGAGAGGATTACGCTGAAGTGTGTTCTCGCTGCTATCCCAGTAGGCGCCCACGCCTGCGCAATCCTGCTGATCAATAACATCCGCGATCGAGAGCGGGATGGGACGGTCGGAAAGCGGACTCTGGCCGTTCGGCTGGGTGACCAGGCAAGTAGGAACTTATTTGTTGGACTCCTTCTTCTCGCCCAACTCTCCGCCCTACTTATTACCCCGTGGGCGATGATCACGCTACTTCTTGCTCCACTCGCCTTTCGACTTGCGCACTCAGTTAAGTCGCAGATTGATGGAATTGCACTTATCCCCATGTTGGCCAGAACCGGTCAACTTCAACTCCTCTTTGCCGCCGTGTTGGCGCTGGCTCTGTGGCTCTCATAAAGAAGGAATAGACTGTCCCCATGCGCTTCCTCTTGATCATTCTCCCAATTATTTTCACTATTTACACCCTAGTTGATTGTGCGGGTACGGATGCCTCTGAAATCCGTAATCTGCCAAAATGGGGCTGGCTACTCATCATTATTTTTGTGGGAACGATCGGAACGATTGCATACTGGATTGCGGGTCGTCCACGTCGGCGGGGAATTAATCCTGGGGGATATCGTCGTATTCTTCCTCCCGATGACAATCCGGATTTCTTAAAGAAGCTTTAATAGTCTTAAATTTCAGCAAAGGCACGCACGGGAAATGTTCCAAAACCTCTAACTTTGGGTGGAACGGCAGTAAATCTTGCTCCACGTGCAGGAAGTTGACCCAGGCAGGTCAAGTGCTCCACAACAAGAATCCCTGCCTTTAAAAGTAAGGTGTGGGCAGGTCGCTCCCCGCCCGATTCCGTGTCGTCAATATTGACTGAATCAATTCCTACCAGTGCGACACCAACCTCAACTAAATGCGCAGCACCTCTCTCGGTGAGAAATGGGGCTTTCTTTCCATATTCATTGGTGCCAAAGTGACAATCCCATCCTGTATGTAAAAGAACTGCCGATCCGCGAAGCTCCCGCTCCAAGAAGATCTCGGCCGGAATTCCTCTCTGACTAGCGTCCTCCAAATGAAAGACCTCTGCGGGTAGCCCCACCAATTTTTCTATTGCTACAGCAGATAGATCCTCTCCATCGGGATATCTGTGAAAAGGGGTATCCAGATATGTTCCGGTGTTTCCGACCATGGTGATCGTGTCGATCGCAAACTCAGTCCCTGCGGCATAGCGGGATCGAGACTCCTCACGGGAGAGATATGAGGTTATCCTCGGAGCCGGCAATCCGGGGTAGGTCACAAGACCGTCAAAAATGGTCTGACTTAGATCGATTACACGCTGCCCCATCTCTGCCGAGTCGATCTCAGTACCGCGGCTTCCTTTATGCCTCTCTTCGAGAACTGAAATGTTTCTTAACTCCGCATCCCTTACCAATGCGAGCCCCAGGTACTCCACAAAGAGGCGTGCAAGAGTTGATTCATCTACAGATTCGGTGGGAATATCCAATCGGAAGCGGTCAACCGTCAAACTCCCTCCGTCAACGAATCGGACGGTGGCGTCAAAATGAGCGCGATATTGAGTCATGAATGAATCGTAGTTACATGCACTTACTCTTGATCAACAATTAATTATTGACACTAAAGGCCCGACTAGAGTCCCGAGTAGGTGTGCAATCCGCTTCCCCACATATTTACATAGACGTAATTAAATAAGAAAGTCGAACCCGCAAAGATGCAGAGCCAGGCTGCCCTCCGTCCCCGCCAGCCAACGGTGACTCGAGCATGGAGATAGGCGGCATAGGCAACCCAGGTAATAAAAGCCCAGACCTCTTTGGGATCCCAGCCCCAATATCTACCCCAAGCGTACTCGGCCCAAATTGCTCCAGCGATCACAGCAAAGGTCCATAGAGGGAAAACGAAGGCCACCAGACGGTACGAGAGTTGGTCTAACTCATCGAGGGATGGAAGTCTCTTTGCCCAATTTTTCCGCTCGCCCTTCTGCTCCATGGCATCCAAATAAAGATATGCGGCGGCAATCGTGTTTGACAGAAGAAAGACGCCTCCGGAAATAATCGCAGCTGATACATGGATAACAAGCCAGGTTGACTTAAGAGCAGGAACGAGCGGAGCACTTGGTCGGTAGAGAAGTGCCACTGCGGTACCAAGAGTGAGTAGAACTAGTATCGAGACCAAGAGACCCAACCAGCGAAGATCATATTTGCGAAGTGCAAAGAGATAGGCCCCGCTAAAGGCGAGCGCGCCAGTAATGGAGAATTCGTACATATTGCCCCAGGGCACACGATCGGAAGAAATTCCGCGGAAAATTACCCCCGCAAAAAGCAGTAAGAATCCCAGAATCATAAACGCGGTCGCAATGCGACCGGCTCTCTCAGTCCGCTTGTAGTCAAGCGTTTTCACGAGGAGACTGCCGGTTAACGGGGTTGGTTCATCTACCTGTGGCGCACGGAGAGCCCAGGCCGTCTCGTATGCGTGCGCAAAAAAAGCCAGGGTGAAGACGGCCATCGAAGAATAAATAGAATAGTTAGAGAGATATGCCCACGATGATTGTGTCATCTGCCTGCCTTCTTCAATTCGGCTACCAATATATTTATTTCGTTCTCTAAACCTGGAGCGCCATTCTTGGCCAAGCCGGCAACTTCAACAACTCCATCATTTCTGCGACGGATCCAAATTCGACGACGGCGTGTGAATAGTGACCCGAAGAGCCCAAGG
>JACPZY010000205.1 GCA_016195215.1 Actinomycetota bacterium
GAGAGAGAAATAATGACATTTCAAACTGTATGGTTTCTTCTTATCGCAGTTCTCTGGATCGGATATTTTGTTCTGGAAGGTTTTGATTTTGGAGTTGGTGTGCTTCTTCCATTTGTCTCGCGGGACGAGGCCGATCGCCGTGCCGTGTTGACTACTCTCGGGCCACTCTGGGACGGCAATGAAGTCTGGTTACTCGTTGCAGGCGGAGCAACCTTTGCAGCATTCCCAGAGTGGTATGCGACCCTTTTCAGCGGTTTCTATCTTCCGCTCTTCTTTATTCTTGTTGCCCTTATTGTCCGTGGAGTTTCATTTGAGTATAGGAGCAAGTACGGCAAACCCGAATGGCGTAAACGGTGGGATATTGCAATCTTCTTTGGAAGCCTTCTGCCGGCCTTTCTGTGGGGAGTTGCCTTCGCAAATATTGTCAGGGGAGTCCCACTCGAACGGGCTGCGAGCGGCTCCATTGAATACGTCGGCGGATTCTTTAATTTGCTCAATCCTTACGCACTACTTGGAGGAGTAGTGACTTTGACAGTCTTCTTGGCGCACGGTGCGCATTTCCTCGCCCTCAAAACTGCGGGAGAGATTCGGGTTCGGGCGCATACCCTGGCCGTGAGGTTGGGCCTGCTGGCCGCAGTTGTTGCAGTTGCCTTCTTGCTCTGGAGCAATCTGATGCTAGATAGACTAAATGCCAAGTTCCTGACTCTTTCGATAGTTACTGCCCTGCTCTGGGTCGCGGGTATCGGCGCAAATTTGAAAGCTCGCGAAGGCTGGGCATTTGTTGCCTCATCCTTGGCAATTGCCACTTTTGTCAGCGGCCTCTTCTCGGCGCTTTACCCTCGTGTCATGCCAAGTTCGCGCGGATCGCAATTTGATCTCACTATAACCAACGCTGCAAGTACGGATTACACCCTCAAGGTGATGACGGTTGTTGCGGTACTGATGACACCCGTTGTCCTCCTTTATCAGGCCTGGACTTACTGGGTCTTTAGAAAACGAGTGAGTGCCTCCCAGATCGCCCGTCCTGATCAGGGAGTTCTAGATACATTGCACCTGTGAAATCTGATGAACTGCGGCTCCTTCTCTCTCGGAGCCGCAGATTCGTTTCCATCATTGCAATCGCTGCGATCATCTGGTCTGCAATCATCATTGTTAATGCCTACTTAATCGCCGAAATAATTATCCGGATCATTAATCACCGCCCGGCCGTCCCCATGCTCATCTTCGCTTTAGGGAGCCTCTGGCTCTTCCGTGCAATTTTTCAATCAGGTTTCGATTACTTTTGTAGTACGGAAGCAATACGAATGAAACGCGAATTAAGGAATGAGACCACCCAACAGGTAGGAAATTTCAGTAATCTCTCCGCATCAGAATTGAGCAACGTCCTCATTAAGGGGCTAAATAGCCTTGATGTCTATATCGGAAAGTTCATTCCTCAATTGCTATTTGCGGTGATCACTCCCCTTGCAGTTCTCGCCACGATATTCTCTCAGGACTTTATCGCGGGATCGATTGCCCTAGTCACGCTTCCCTTAATTCCAGTTTTTGGTTCACTTATTGGCCGATATTCAGCAGATGCCGTTAATAGGAAATGGCGAACCCTGGGCACCTTGTCGAAGTACTTTGAGGATTCGATGCGTGGATTTGCGACGTTGAAGATCTTCGGTCGGACGAAGAGCCAGGGAAAGCGGATTGAGGAGATGGGCAACCGCTATACCTATGAAACGATGAAGGTTCTGAGAATCTCTTTTCTCTCAGCATTCGCCCTTGAATTGGTCGCGACGATTTCTGTTGCTGTCGTGGCGGTGTCAGTGGGCCTGCGGCTAGTTTCCGGTTCCATTGATTTTCACACGGCTCTTCTCGTCCTCATTCTTGCACCTGAGGTCTATTTCCCGGTGCGCAACGCTGCTTCTCTCTTTCACGCATCACAAGATGGCACAGAGGCTTTAAAGAATCTCAATGAGATTGAATCTGAGATCATCCCACTTTCTATTTCAGCTTCGGTTGCGATTCAGGATATTCAATCGATCTCATGGGGTGATTGGAGATTTCCGCGCAGTCAGAGCGAAGAAATTATTATCCCTGCATCTCAAGTTATGAGAGGGGAGATGCTCTTTCTACTTGGGGAATCTGGAGTCGGTAAATCTACTTTCGCCCTGAATCTTCTTGGTCTCTCATTCAATGCGCCGATAAGAGTGCGGACTATGGACCAGACCCTCACGCTCTCGCCTTCACTTCAAAAGGAATGGCAGAAATTATTGGGCTGGATACCGCAGAATCCGCAGTTGGCATCTGGCACTGTAAGGGATCAGTTCACACTTCTTGGCGCGCATCTTTCAGATTCCGCAATTGAGAGAGCGTTGAATGATGCAGGACTCCAAGTATCGGATCTGCCGCAGGGATTGGACTCCCGTATTGGGAAAGGGGGCGAAGGATCGCACTCTGCATCTGGTGGTCAGGTTCGCCGGATTGCGGTTGCGAGGGCAATGATCCGCAACCCTGTACTCATTATTGCCGATGAGCCAACGGCCGACCTTGATGACGTCAGTGCCAAAGCCGTTATGGATCTGCTCCGTTCTGCTCAACGCAATGGTGCCATGGTCATTTGTATTACCCACGATCTCTCACTTGCTACAAGCGGCGACCGCATATCCGAAGTTAAAAGAAGCCGTATATGAAACGCTCATTCCCGTATCTACTTGGTGCAAGCGCATATATCGCGGGACTTGGTCTGACCATTACAAGCGCCTGGTTGATCACAACTGCCTCTTTTCAGCCGCCAATTTTGGCGCTTGGAATAGCAATAGTAGGTGTTCGATTCTTCGGAATTTCCCGTTCAGTCGCTCGTTACTTTGAAAGGCTGACAAGCCACCGAACGGTCTTTGATCAACTGACCAATCTGCGTGTGCGGCTTTATAACTCTTTCGCCTCCAATCCCGTCACACTTGTACGGGACTTTGGAACGGGCAAACTTGTAAAAAGAATTGTCGATGATGTCGAACGCGCGCAGGAATACCAACTACGAATAACCCTGCCTCATCTTGTCTCAGTAATTTCCCTTCTTGCAGGGATTACTTTGGGCCTCTGGCTAAACCCACTCTCTTTAGTTACTACTCTTCCGGTTTCGTTCCTCTTATTATTTTTCATCCCTCATCGGCTAAAAGCCTCCTGTGAAGCCATCGCTCGCCGAATTGAGAACCTTGAGAGTGAGTATGCATCCGCTATTGAGCAGGCCGCTCACGGCCTAGCTGAAGCTCAGTTGTATGGCTATCTTGAGGAGCGATTGGCAAGAACTGAGGCCGTTGAGAAAGAAATTGCGCAGGAGGAAGTGAAACTCCTTCGAGTA
>JACPZY010000206.1 GCA_016195215.1 Actinomycetota bacterium
AGCAGGTGCGGATGACGCTACCGAGGCGTCAGATGTAACAGAGGCTGCTACAAAGTAGTACGCAAAGAAGACCGCTAGAGCCGGCCCCGATTCTTCCTAGAAGAGCCGGGGCCAGCTCTTGGCTTGGAGGGCCATTTCACTTTCGAGCGGAGGATGAGGGAGTTGAACCTTCGATAGGTTGCCCTGTAAACGCTTTCAAGTGTGAGCATTCGGTTTCAAAAGCGAGATTAAGGTCAGAGTTCCACTTCAGTTTGAGCCATCATCAAGAGGATTGCTTCGCTTGCCTTACCTCCTCCATTTTGGAAGGGCTTGCCAAGGTAACTCATGGACATTTTCGAAACCCTCAAAAACCAGAGAGTACTCCGGTGGTTGCGAATGGTCGCGTTATTTTCCGTTGATTCAGCTTCTAGGATACGACCAGAGATTTGCTCTTTTAGTGTCTCATTCGCTTCATGCTTAATAGCCAGTTCAGCCATTGCAGTGGCTAGGTACTTTTTCCACTCACGCTGATTGCTGAAAGCCTTTATTCCAATCCACCGGAAGTGATTGGTCTCTGGATCAAAGCGATGGTGGAATACAGCAAATCGTTTGATGGAGTTATTGTTTATGTCAACTTCAGCCATATCATGCACCTACCTTCAAGCTCGTTACCGACGTTTTGATTGCAGCTCTCAGAGCGGAGGATGAGGGATCTAGAGGCCCGAAATTATTCGGGCCTCGCTATGTGCGAACTGTTCAATCAAACGAAGTGTTCGAGTTCTTCTTCGACAATGAAGCGGAACTAATCCCAGCGAGTTAGAAAATGTGAGTCCTTTATCGTGAGACACGCTGTAACTGGCGCCTTCTTCTTCTAGCCAATATTTGAGTACCGAGTTATCAAGTTGCACGAGTAACAATCCCTCATTGAACAATTTTTTGGCTTGTTTCTTGTATCGGTTTCGATTGGCGAAAAGAAATTGCGTCATAAGATCTAGGAAAGCTTGCTCCTCTTCGGTCTCCAGGAATGGTTCGCCCGATCTATCATAAGTTTCCACTTCCATAGATTAACTCAAGTACCACATTTCAGGGGGACAATTAATTTCGATAGAGTTCGACCTGCATATTGCCACTTTCCTTGGATAATCGCTTTTGCGTAGGCAATGCCAAAGTAACTTGTTGATTCGCTATTTGTGCACTTGACGGCGGCATTTTTAATATCTACCCGTTGGCCCGAGGATTTGGGAGAATTTTCCTCTGTCTTAAACCGTTTCACGAAATGATTGCCAAAGATTCCAGTCTTATATATTTCAACAGTCAAAGTGACCCGTTGTTGAGGTACGTTACATATGGACCTGGCATTCACCTTTACATATCTAATTTTGCGATGCGTGAGCAGTGAAGTTGAGATGTGTGCATTGTCGATTTCAATACGGCAGGACGCTTTTGGAGCTTTAGGGCGGGCCGCTGTTGCGTTGGAGGGAATTGCGATAAGCAAGGCAAGTAGAATCAGCAATACAGGGAAAGTGGCGATTGGGTTTCTGAATAGTCTTGAGTAAGTAGCCATGCGTGAGGATGGCAAGATTCAAGGAAGCCCCGAGAAAGTTATCCACACGGAGGAAAAACTGGCGGAGGATGAGGGTGTCCGAGGGTTCGCCTTCTGAAGGATGTCTCGAGAGATCACACTGGCGGCAAATCCTTTTTTCTTCCAGATCTAATCAGCTAAAGAGTCGCTCTTGAGCGGTTCGGCTGGTTCGTAGGTAGCGATAATGACGCCTGTTGTGGAGACCTTCGAGTCAACGAGTTTGAAGACTTCGGCTTGCGTACCTTCTGCAAAGAGTCGCTTACCGCTACCAATAGTGACTGGGTGCACCCAGAGATGCATGCGATCTATAAGGCGGTACTTGAGTAGAGTCTGAATCAGGTTGCCACTGCCATATACCCACAAGTCAGGTCCGTCTTCTTCTTTTAGTTTCTTGATTTGCGCTACTACATCATCGCCGGTAATGAGCTTTGAGTTTTGCCATGAAAGCTCCGCGGGTTTATGTGAAACGACGTACTTCTTGGTGCTGTTGAATGGTTTCGCAATCTTGACGATTTCCTCGTGATGCGGCCAGTAAGCGGCAAATATGTCATACGTACGCTTTCCCAAGAGCAATTCAAAAGGAAGTCCCATAAATGTATCAAGCACACTGCCCGTAATTTCGTCCGAGCGGGCGGCATTACTCTGCCAGCCGCCATAGGCAAAGCCGCCCGAGCGATCTTCTTCCGGACCGCCTGGCGCTTGCATTACGCCGTCCAGTGTTACAAATGTGGTGGTGATAATTTTTCTCATATATTCATTTCTTGGTTAATTGTTAATTATTATTCACCAAATCGTCTATAGGACTGCTAACGACTTGGCGATTTTGGCGACCGTCTGCACGGTTGGCTTGATGAGAACACCACTCTCAATTTTAGGAAGGGTTCCCCGAAAAACGGCTGGCGACCCCGCGGAGCTGGCGAGCCAATGACTTCATTTCCCGACTGGCGGAGGATGAGGGATTTGAACCCTCGGTAGGTTGCCCTACACACGCTTTCCAAGCGTGCGCACTCGGCCGCTATGCGAATCCTCCAGAGGGAGCACTCTATCGGTGCGCTAACTATGATTAGCGCCAGATCCCTCGTGCGGCATTATCGTGCTGAACTCCCCCAGGGCTGGAAGGCAGCAAGGGTAGGTACGCTCTAATGGGTGCACGAGGGGTCCTCTTACATCAGGATTACGAGGCGGGAGGGGAAATTAGGTGTCACTGGCGCTCTATCGCAAGTACCGTCCCTCGGTTTTCTCCGATGTCATAGGCCAAGAGCACGTGACCATTCCGCTATCTAATGCGCTCTCCTCCGGTCGCACACACCACGCGTACTTGTTCTCTGGGCCACGAGGATGCGGTAAGACATCGAGCGCCCGCATTATGGCTCGGAGTTTGAATTGCGAAAAGGGCCCAACACCAACTCCTTGCGGTGAATGTCAGTCGTGCCGAGATTTAGTCGCCAACGGACCTGGCTCCCTTGATGTCATCGAATTGGATGCGGCGACTCATGGACTTGTTGATGATGCCCGCGACTTACGCGACAAAGCTTTCTTTGCGCCAGTGCAGAGCAGGTACAAGATCTACATTATTGATGAGGCCCACCAACTCGGACCAGGCGCTGCGAACGCGCTTCTGAAAGTTGTCGAAGAACCACCACCTCATGTGATTTTTATTTTTGCGACGACAGAACCAGAGAAGTTGATTTCAACTATTCGTTCTCGTACGCATCACTATCCATTCCGCTTGGTGCCTCCGGGAATTCTGGCGGCCAACTTAGAGAAGATCTGCAATGCAGAGGGCGTAAAGGTGGCCAAGGGAGTTATTCCGTTGGTTGTGCGCGCAAGTGGTGGGGCGGTTCGAGATGCCCAATCCATCCTTGGGCAACTACTTGCCGGTGCTGGAGCTGAAGGTGTTAGCTACGACATCGCAATCCAACTCTTAGGTTTTACCGACAGTGCACTCTTGGATGATGCGATCGATGCCCTGGCAGCTCATGATGGTGCCACCCTCTTTAAAACTGTTGACCGAGTAATTGAATCCGGCCATGACCCGCGTCGTTTTGCCGCGGATTTGTTGGAGCGACTCCGTGATCTCATGATCGTTGATGCCCTGCCGCCAGGTGGAGCGAGTGCGGTACTACGCGAAGTCTCTGATGATCAACTCGACCGGATGAACGCGCAAGCGCAAAGAATTGGGTCGGCAGGCCTATCACGTGCTGCCGATATTGCGGCTGAAGGACTGACACAGATGCGCGGGGCAACGGCGCCAAGACTGATGCTCGAATTGATCTGCGGCCGAATGTTATTGCCGCTCGGTGATAATTCGGACCGAGGTTTGTTAGTTCGAGTAGAGAGACTTGAGCGAGCCGAGAATTTAGCGCCAATGAGCTCCTCTGCTCCCAAAGTAGAAGCATCGCGTGCAGAAACCCCGAAAGTTGAGGCTTCGAAGGTTTCTTTGAAGTCGGAGGACGAGGGTGAGACTAAAAAAGTTCTTCCCGTCTCGCCAAGTCCTTCCGACGAAAAGAAACCGACCGCAACTTCTACGAAACCGACAGCGAGCGTTGATGTCGCTGCACTCCGACGACTCTGGCCCGATGTCATTGAAGATGTGAAGAAGCGCCGTCGGCTCACCTGGTCGCTGCTGACCACGAGTGCACAGGTACTCGCACTCGACGATGAGATAATCACGATTGCGATTGTTAATGCTGGTGCGCGAGATTCTTTTATCCGTTCAGCCAGCGATGAAATTCTCCGCCAGTCATTTATAGATGTCGTCGGCGTTGATCGGAAGATTGAAGTTGTTGTCGACCCATCAATTGATCCCAACACTCCTCAAGCCCGGGCGGTACGGGTGGACGAATCCCCAACCGATGCCAACTTGCTAACGGGGCAGGCGCTCCTTGCCAAGGAACTGGGCGCCCAGTTCATCAGTGAGAAGCCCCGCCCATGAGTGGAATGTACGAGGGAGCGATTCAAGATCTCATTGATGCTCTTGGGCGACTACCCGGTATTGGACCCAAGAGCGCCCAGCGCATTGCCTTTCATATCCTGCAATCCGAAAGTGAGAGCGCAGCGACTTTAGTCGACGCCATCCGGACGGTGAAGGAACGGGTGAAGTTCTGCACGGTCTGCGGCAACGTCTCCGAGGAGAGCCAGTGCCGTATCTGCCGCGATCCGCGTCGCGATAATGCCTCAATCTGCGTCGTTGAAGAGAGTAAAGATGTCATCGCCATCGAGCGGACTCGAGAGTTTCGAGGCAAGTACCACGTCCTAGGGGGAGCAATCAGTCCGATTGACGGAATAGGTCCGGATCAGTTGAGGATCCGCGAGCTTCTCACCCGTCTTGCCGATGATTTGGTTACTGAAATTATCCTGGCCACTGATCCAAACCTGGAAGGGGAGGCGACTGCCACCTATCTCGCCCGTCTCCTCAAGCCGATGGGGATCAAAGTCTCTCGACTTGCTAGCGGTCTTCCTGTAGGCGGAGACCTGGAGTATGCCGACGAGGTAACTCTGGGACGGGCTTTTGAGGGGCGAAGAACAGTCGAGAACTAGTTATCTCAGTATGTGAAGGTTTACCCGTCTCGAATTTTGAGATTAATTGCCTAAGTTGGTCAGAGTAGTTCACAATTACCCCATGGCTCTCATTGTTCAGAAATATGGTGGCTCCTCCGTGGCTGATGCTGAGGGTATGAAGCGGGTGGCGGTGCGAATCGTGACCACCAAGCGAGCTGGAAACCAGGTCGTTGTGGTGGTGAGCGCCATGGGCGATACCACTGATGAATTAATCGATTTAGCAAATCAGATTACTCCGATTCCGCAGGGTCGCGAGTTGGACATGCTCCTCACGGCTGGAGAGCGGATTTCGATGGCTCTCCTGGCTATGGCGATTTCAAACTTGGGACATGAAGCCCGCTCTTTCACTGGGAGCCAGGCAGGCGTTATCACCGACTCAGTTCACGGCAAGGCGCGGATCATTGATGTGACTCCCGGGCGTATCAAGGAAGCACTTGAAGAAGGCGCCATCGCAATAGTTGCTGGGTTCCAAGGAATTAGTCAGGATACAAAGGATGTCACGACCCTGGGTCGCGGTGGCTCCGATACGACAGCTGTTGCTCTTGCTGCTGCACTGGATGCAGATGTCTGTGAAATTTATACGGATGTTGATGGCGTATACAGCGCGGATCCGCGCGTCGTTCCCAACGCCCGAAAACTGAAGAGTGTCACTTATGACGAAATGCTCGAACTCGCAGCAAGTGGGGCAAAAGTTTTACATCTTCGTTGTGTCGAGTATGCACGACGATATGAAATGCCGATACATGTCCGTTCATCTTTCTCAACCAACGAGGGCACCTGGGTGGTTAGGAACCATCCCGAAGGAGACACTATGGAGCAAGCCATCATCTCTGGAATCGCACATGACAAGAGCGAAGCCAAGATAACAATCGTGGGCGTGCCAGACCACACCGGCGTCGCCGCCCGCATTTTCCAAGCCATTGCAGATTCTGACATTAATATCGACATGATTGTTCAGAATGTTTCTGCTGCATCTACAGGGCTAACCGATATTTCTTTCACTCTTCCAAAGAGCGAAGGTCCGAGTGCGACGGCAACTCTCAAGCGAATCCAAGGAGAGGTTGGGTTTCTTTCAATTCAATATGACGACCAGATCGGCAAACTCTCACTCGTGGGTGCGGGAATGCGCTCGCATCCTGGTGTCACAGCGAATTTTTTCGCCGCCCTCTCTGAAGCGGGCGTAAATATTGAAATGATCTCCACTTCGGAAATTCGAATATCGATTATTTGCCGCGCAGCAGATCTTGAACGTGGGGTGAAAGCCGCTCACTCAGCTTTCGAACTTGATGAATCTCAAGGAGAAGCAACTGTTTACGGGGGAACTGGCCGATGAGCCGCAAACCATCACTTGCAGTTGTTGGAGCCACCGGCGCAGTAGGTACTGTAATGCTGGAGATTCTCTCCACACGGCCTGATGTGTGGGGCGAAATTCGTTTAATCGCGTCGTCACGGAGCGCGGGCAAGAAATTGATCTGCCGGGGTGAAGAACTTACTGTGGTGGCGCTCTCACCCGAAGCTTTCGACGGTATAGATGTAGCGATGTTTGATGTGCCCGATGAAATCTCAGCCGAATGGGCGCCAATTGCAGTCTCTCGTGGAGCCGTTGTAGTTGATAACTCTGGCGCCTTCCGTATGGATGTTGACGTCCCGCTTGTGGTTCCTGAAGTAAATCCAGAGGATGCACTCAAGCGCCCTCTGGGGATTATCTCCAACCCCAATTGCACGACTCTCACGATGATTGTTGCAATGGGAGCATTGCATCGTGAGTATGAGTTGAAGGAACTTGTTGTCTCCTCCTATCAAGCAGCTTCGGGTGCGGGACAGGCAGGTATTGACACTTTACGTGCGCAGATGGAAATCTTGGCAGGGACGGATGCTGGCACATCCGCAGGTGATATTCGCTCGAGGATTTCTGATCTCGGACCGTTTCCTGCGCCACTTGCCCTTAACGTGGTGCCATGGGCGGGTTCATTGAAGGCGGATGGTTATTCCTCTGAAGAACTCAAAGTGCGCAACGAGTCACGAAAAATTCTTGGATTGCCCAATCTCAAAGTTGCAGCAACATGTGTGCGTGTTCCGGTAGTCACTACTCACTCTCTGGCTGTGCACGCTGTTTTTGGACGGGAGCCTTCGCGTACTGCGGCGCAAGATATTTTGCAGAATGCCGCAGGAGTGAAGTTGGTAGATGACCCAATAAATCATAAGTTCCCAACCCCAGCTGATGTCGTAGGGACTGATCCGACATGGGTTGGGCGAGTTCGCAAGAGCCTTGATGACCCGATGGCGCTAGACCTCTTTGTCTGTGGCGACAATTTGCGTAAGGGCGCGGCGTTGAATACGGCGCAGATCGCCGAATTACTCGCCGAAGAGTTCAGAGAGTAGTTCGTAGTGAGCAAGGATCAGAATCGCGATGAGCGCGTCATTTCCCATTTCGGTGGCGAATGGAAAGCGTTCAATTATCTAGATGCTGGTCAGTTAGAAGAATTACGCGAGCAGTTCACTGCTTACATCCATGCGCTTCCTGACGAAGTCAAGGAGCGAAGTGAGATGGTTGTCGGCGACTTCGGGGCCGGTAGTGGCCGATGGGCACATTTCCTGCTGGAGTATGCCAAGGAGTTGTGGTTGGTCGAGCCAGGAGTTGAATCCTTCGCACTCCTAGAGGAGCGGTTCGTGGAGAATAAAAGAATTCATATCCTCAATGAGACCGTCTCCCAGAATTCTGTCCCAGAAGAATCGTTGGACCTTGCAGTTTCTCTTGGAGTACTCCACCACGTTCCAGATACTTTGCGCGGAATTCAAGACACCTATAGGAAGTTAAAGCCGGGTGGCTATTTTCTCTGCTATCTATATTACGCGCTTGAGGATAAACCAAATTACTATCGAATGATTTGGCGGATCTCGAATCGATTGAGATTTATGATTTCAAAGTTGCCATATCTGCCTCGAAGACTGGTCTGTGAACTCATCGCCTTATTTGTTTATCTCCCTTTAGCAAGAATCTCCAAATTACTCAAAAAGATTGGGATTGATCCGCATAATGTTCCCCTGCATCACTATGAAGGTATGACTTTTTACGTAATGCGAAATGATGCATTCGATCGCTTTGGAACTTCTCTCGAACAGCGATTTACGCAAGCGCAGATTACAGAGATGGTTCGAGCCGCAGAATTTGAATTATCCACTCTTCATTTCTCTGAGAAGGAGCCGTACTGGACCTTTGCCGTCAGAAAACCACTCTTGAGTTCAGCTATGTAGGGCATCTAGACTCTTATCATCACGGGGTGTGGCGCAGCTTGGTAGCGCGCGTCGTAAGGGATGGCAGGACGTTCAAATCCAGTGGATTAGAACCTAGTATGAGCATTACGGGGTGTGGCGCAGCTTGGTAGCGTCCGTCGTAAGGGATGGCAGGACGTTCAAATC